>JBDRGQ010000001.1:0-28388 GCA_043817685.1 bacterium
TTTCGCGACAGGAACTTTTTTCTTAACAATTTTCTTTATGGCTTCCAACAATTCTGCTCTGCCGCCGTAGCTTAAAGCTAAATTCAATATCCCTCCAGTATTATTCTTTGTCCTTTCCTCAGCTTCTTTCATTAAATCCTGCATGTCTTTTGAAAATCTCTCTTTTTGCCCGATAATCTGAAGTTTTATATTTTCTTTATCAATCCAATCAATCTCTTTTTTGCTCAAAGTGTACTTAAACAATCTCATTAAGTATTCAACTTCCTTCTTTGACCTTTCCCAGTTTTCAGTAGAAAAACCCCAGACCGTTAGTGTTTTAACTCCCTTTTCTTTGCACCATTTTCCAACTTTTTTAACTTTATCGTATCCCCTGCGGTGGCCTTCTAGTGGCGGTAGTCTTCTTTCTTTTGCCCACCTTCTATTGCCATCCATAATTATTCCAACGTGAGAGGGAATGTTTTCTTTTCTTGTTGAATGCATAATTAAAATAAGAAATCGCTTTCCATTTTTATTTTCTTGGGTAGAAACCAAGGAAGTTTGAATCCCAGGAAATAGACTATCCAAGTAGCGACTTTGGAAATGAAAATTCTTATCAAAAAAAACTTTTTAAGACTATTTCTATATTTTACGAAATCTGGAAAATATTTCAATAGATAAGAGGCTGCTATTAATCCCCAAACCACTCCTCCGCCGGACCAGGGCTTGCAAAGGCCAGCCGCATCCCCGCAAAGAGTAACTTTTTTATTGTTAGGAATTATAAATCCCTGAGGGACTAAAGCCGATTCCATTCTTTCTAAAACAATATTTCTTTTCTTTAAAAATTCTTCAAAAACCCCTTTAACCTCATCTATTTCCCCTATTGCCCCATATTCTAACTCTTTCCCTCGCGGAATCTTCCAGATAAACCCTTTCTTTATCGGCCAAGTTTCTACAAAATCAGAATTGTCATCTTCTTTAACAAATCCCATAACTCCCAGTCTTTGAGAAGGATTAGAAAGGCCTAATTTCCTTCTTATTACAGAATTAGAACCATCACACCCAATTATCCTATCAAAACCTTTAGGAATATCATTAACCTCCTTTTCCAGCTCTATTTTCACCCCTTCTTTCTCTGCCATATCAGCCATTAATCTATCCAATTTGGCGTGATCCATGACTAAGAATCTTTTAGAGAACAATACATTAACAGTTTTCTTTGGAAAATGGATAAAGACAGATTTTATTTCATTCTCAATAAGCTTGTTTGATTCTGGAATAAAGCTTAATAATCTGTCTGAAAAAAGGCCCGAACAAGCCATTTTGCCTATTTCCCTTCTCTTTTCAAAAACACAAACTTCGTGTCCGGATTTAGATAAGTTTTTGGCCAAACTCAATCCGGATATTCCAGCCCCTATTATAGCTACTTTCATTTTGTTCATATTGTATTTCTTCGAATTTTAAGGGAGGTTTCATCTCCTCTCTAGCCACGATATATCCTATTAAAAAGGAAAGCAAGGAAATAAGAATTACTCCGATAACCAAAATTATATCTCCTGAATATTCGTTGACAAATTGTTTAATGCTTGATAGAATAGTCATATGTCAAAAACAAAAGCCTCGGGCTCAACAAAACTAGGCAGAGATTCTCAGCCCCAATATTTGGGGGTCAAACTTTATGCTGGAGAAAAGACCAAGCCCGGTAATATTATAGTAAGACAAAGGGGAACGAACATTATCCCCGGAGAAAACACCAAAATCGGAAAAGATAATACTATTTACGCTGTAAAAGAAGGTGTTGTTCATTTTATCACTAAGAGAAAAAAAGGTTTTAACAGATCTCAGAAAAAAATAAAAGTAGTAAGTGTAGAATCTAAATAAAAATATTTCTAATTCTAAAAAGCAAGGTTTTAAGACCTGCCTTTTTTATTTATCGCCGCTCTGATAAATTCTCTAAACAAAGGGTGAGGCTTTAAGGGTCTAGACTTAAATTCCGGATGGAATTGAACGCCGACAAAAAAGGGGTGATTTGGAATCTCTATAATCTCCACCAAATTTCTTTCTGGGTTAATTCCAGCCATCACTAATCCTTTCTTTTCCAAGATTCCCCTGAAAGCATTATTCACTTCAAAACGGTGTCTATGCCTTTCTGAAATATTTAAATCTTTGTAAGCTTTAGCGGCTAATGTCCCTGGGGTTATTTTGCATTTATAGGCTCCCAATCTCATAGTCCCCCCCATCTTCTTTTCCCTAATCAAGCTCTTTTGTTCTGCCATAACATCTATAACAGGAAAAGGACATTTTGGATTTATTTCCGTAGAACAAGCACCTTTAAGTTTGCAAACATTTCTGGCAAATTCTATAACGGCTAACTGAAGGCCGTAACATAATCCTAAAAAAGGAATCTTCTTCTTTCTGCAAAATTCTATGGCTTTTATTTTCCCCTCTATTCCCCTGCTGCCGAATCCTCCTGGAATTATTATTCCATCGTACTTTTTCAACTCTTGAAGTTTCTTGGGATTCTTTTCATATTCTCCTGAAGACAGCCAATGAATTTCGGGTTTTCTTCTGTAAAACCAAGAAGCATGTTTAATTGATTCTATGACGGAAATATAAGAATCCATTAAAGTAAAGTTGCCAGTTTCAAAATACTTTCCGACAATAGCTATTTTAACCGGTTTTTTAACGGAATTAATGACTCTTAAAAGAGACTTCCATTCTTTCAAATCATTGTGTTTGGGCCTCATCTTGAATTTTTTCAATATCCTATTCCCAAGATTTTCCTTCTCAAAATTAACAGGAATTTCATATATGCTCTTTACATCCGGAGCAGAAATCACATCCTCAATATTAATATTGCCAGAAATAGAAATCTTTCTTTTTCTGGGCTCGTCTAAAGCGACTTGAGATCTAGCTAAAATAATGTCCGGCTGTATACCAGCTTCATTCAAAGTTCTAATGGCTGCCTGAGTGGGCTTGGTTTTCATTTCTCCTATTGTTGAAGGAATAGGCAAGAAACTGACCATAATGAACATTACGTCTTTGGGATGCTGCAATTTCAACATTCTGGCTGCTTCCAAAAACAACATATTCTGGTATTCCCCAACGGTGCCTCCTATTTCTATTAAAACAAAATCAGCCTTGTGTTTCTTGGCTGATTTTTTAATTCTAGAGATGGCTTCATTTGGAATATCTGGTACTACTTCCACACATCTCCCGTTGTATTCCAAGTTTCTTTCTCGGTTTATGACTGCCTGATAAACCCTGCCCGTTGTAAGGTAGTTAATGCTTGTAATATTTTCATCCAAGAATCTTTCGTAGTTCCCAATGTCTTGATCGCATTCATCTCCGTCTTCGGTCACAAAAACCTCGCCGTGCTCTATCGGATTCATGGTCCCTGCATCTACGTTGATGTATGGATCTATTTTTACGGCAGTAACTCTGTATCCTTTGCTCTTTAAAATCCTACCTATTGAAGCCACTGCCACACCTTTTCCGACACCGGACATAACTCCCCCGGCCACGAAAATATATTTAGGCATTAGACTCTTCGTCTTCTTTTTTATTAACTATTACCTTTACTTCTGCTTCTAAATTATGTTCAAATTTTATTTTAACCGGAAATTCTCCCAATTCCTTTATGGGTTCAATCAACTCTATCTGGGATTTTTTAACCTCAAATCCTTCTTCCTTTAGTTTTTCAGCTATTTTCTGGACTCCTATAGACTCAAACAATTGATCTTGATCCCCTACTTTTACGTTAAAAATCAGCTCCCTGTCATCTACGAAAGAGGCTGTTTCCTGAATTTCCTTTAACCCTTCTTCTGCTTTCTTCTCTGCTATTTCTTTTTGCATTTCCAGCCAAATCAAAGCTTCTTTGGTAGCTTGTTTTGCCAGCCCTTGAGGAAATAAAAAGTTCTTGGCATAACCTTCCTTTATCTCTTTCAGCTCAAACTTCTTTCCTATTTTATCAACATCTTTTAATAATATGACTTTCATAAGATAATTTTAATTTATGTTCTTTAAGATTTCAATAGCTTTGTCAAGCTGTGGGTCTGTTCCTGCATCTATGTCTTCCTGGGTCAGTTCTATTTCAATGTCGGGCTCCAGCCCCTTGTCGGCTATTAAGTCTCCTTTGGGAGTTAGCCATTTGGCAACTGTAATTTTTAAAGAAGAACCTTCCGAAAATCTTTCTAATTGCTGGACAGAACCTTTTCCGAATGAAGTTATCCCAACTATAATACTGTCTTTATTATCTCTTAAAGCTCCGGCCAATATTTCTGAAGCGGAAGCTGATCCTTCGTTAATCAACACTACCACGGGATAAGAAGCAAGTTTTGAACTTCCATTGGCTTTGTATAATTCTTTTTCTCTCCCTTCGCCAAAATCCTCAATAGCCACTACCTGTCCTTTCTCCAGAAACCAAGCTGCTATTTCTTGGGCAACTTCCAAATATCCTCCAGGATTATTTCTTAAATCCAATACTATCTTTTGAGTAGGACTTTCTAAAATATCTATAACAGCTTTTCTAAAGTCATAAGCTGCGGCTTCGGAAAACTGATAAAGATGTATATAAGCTATATTATCATCTCTTAATTCAAGTTTCAAACTGGGAATGGCAATAACTCCCCTGATTATTGGAACATCTCTTTTTTCTCCCCAGGATTCTCTGTAAATCCCTAAAACAACTTCTGTTCCCTTCGGCCCTCTGATTTTCTTAACCGCTTCATCTGTAGTTATCCCAACTGTAGACTCTCCGTCGATTTCTACCAGTTTATCCCCGGCTTTCAACCCCGCTTTTTGAGCAGGAGTTCCTTCTAAAGGAGCTATTACTTGCAACTGGCTATTTCTTATGCCTATTTCCATGCCCACTCCTTCAAAACTGCCCTTAACATCCTCTATAAATACTTTTGTGTCTTCTGGCTTCAAAAATACAGTGTAAGGATCCCCTAAAGAGTTCACCATCCCCTCTATCGCCCCATAAATCATCTCCTGGGTGTTTAACGAAGCCTTATCAACATATTTCTCCTCTAGCTTATTCCAGGTCTCCCAAAACAGAGAAAAATTTACTTCTTCTGGCGGACAAACTTGGCAAACAACCTGATTTTTTCCAAACCAAATTCCTAAGCTGAAAGTAATCAGGATTAAGATAATCAAAAAAAAGAGAACAAAATTTTGTTTCACTTTTCCAAACATTAGATTAATATATCACAACTTGATTACTAAAACAACATAACTTACTAAAAAAAGTTAAACAACTTTGCCAAAAATAAGATATATATCATTAAGAAAAACAGTCCTTCCCAAATATGTATTCTTCTGGAAATGCCTGAGACTATGAACAAGAAAGTGGCTAAGATTAATGTCGGAACACCAATAGTGAACGTCTGTTCGTCCAGAGAAATTGTTTTAAACAATCCTGGCAATCCTATTACCACCAAAGCATTAAATACATTGGAACCGAAAATATTTCCCAAGGCAATTTCTGACTTTTTTTGTAAAGCAGCTTTAGCAGAAACTAATAACTCTGGCAA
This sequence comes from bacterium, assembly GCA_043817685.1. GTDB lineage: Bacteria > Patescibacteriota > Minisyncoccia > Minisyncoccales > RBG-13-42-11 > JBAZFF01. Next base: position 5,511 of record JBDRGQ010000001.1, read on the forward strand.
AGAAGTGCCAACGGCCACCGCAGTAATAGATATGACTCCAATTCCAATCTTCAATATATCAGAAAGCTGAACTACGGCCTCAATAAGATATTTTGATCCAAAAGCAAGACCAACGATTCCTAAAGCCAAAAAAATAAAATCTTTCACTCCTAGTTTTGGCCTTGGTCCGTTTTCTTCTTGTTTTACATGTTTTCTTCTTGTTTGTCTGGACGGAAGAACTTCTTGAATCTCTTCCGTATCTTCTTCCTCTTTATAGGTTATTGTATATAAAAGATAAACCACGTAAGCCAGCATCATTAATATAGCTTCAAAAAATGTTATCTGGCCGTCCCAAACAACACCCAATAGAATAACCGTGCTGGCGGCCAATAAAGGAATATCTAAATCAATAAGGCTTTTTGTAACAGTTAACTTCCTTCCCAAGACAGCGGCAAATCCAACTATCAATAAAATATTGGCTATGTTGGAACCTATGGCATTTGCAGAAACTATTTCAGTAAATCCCCTAAAGGTGGCTACCATAGCAGAAATAAGTTCAGGAAAAGAAGTTCCTATTCCGACAATAGTAACTCCAATAATAAATCTGGACAAACCAACGGCTAATCCTATTTTCTCTGCGCTTTCCAACAGCCAATCTGCTCCTTTTACCATAACAGCCAGAGAAACTATGAAGATTATTATCCAAAATATAGCCATAAATATTAATACAGTATAACAAAAAACTGCCAAGCATGGCAATTCAATTGTGCCCCCAGCAGGACTCGAACCTGCAACTTACTGCTTAAAAGGCAGTTACTCTACCAATTGAGTTATAGGGGCAAAACACCGATATTCCTATTATATACCTTCTTTCTTTAATTTTTCAAGTAGTTCTTTCTGATTTTTAGTTATTTTCTTCGGTATCCTTACTATTAATTCAACATACATGTTCCCTTTTCCGTATCCTGAAAACTTAGGAATCCCCTTCCCGGATATTCTTAAAACTTTTCCTGATTCCGTTCCGCTTGAAACGTTCAGAAGAATACTTGTTCCTTCCAAAGTAGGAACTTCTATTTCATCTCCCAAAGAGGCCTGAACAAAAGAAATATCAGCTGTTGTATACAAATCGTCCCCGTGTCTCTTGAAACGAGGGCTGGGCTTTATATAAATCCTTACATACAAATCTCCAGACTTCCCTCCTCTTCTGCCTGCTTCTCCTTTTTCTTCTACTTTTATAATCTGGTTTGTATCCACTCCAGCAGGAATAAATATTTTTATGGCTTCTCTTTCTTTTATCCTGCCTTCTCCTTTGCAAACATTACAAAGTTTTTCGGGTCTATTCCCTTCTCCCTGACATTCTGGACAAATACTGACCCTGGTGAAAGAGCCAAAGGGAGTTTTCTTTATTTGCTGGACCTGTCCCGTCCCCCTGCAAGAAAAACATTCTTTAATTTTAGAACCAGGATCTCCTCCAGTTCCTTTACACCTAGAACAAGAAACAATTTTATCTAAAGTTATTTCTCTTTCTTTCCCAGCTAAAATATCTTTCAAGTCCAAAGTTAATTCAACTTCTATGTCTCCTCCCTTTTTGACATCCCTCTTTTTCTGCCTTCCGCCAAAACCGAACATCTGTTCCATCATATCTCCTAAATCAAAATCAAACTCCATTCCCTGATTTCCGAATCCCTGGCCAAAACCGAAATCAAATCCTCCTTGTCCAGGATCAAAACCAGCTGATTCATCGAAAGCTCTTCCAAACCTGTCATATTGGGTTCTTTTTTCCTGATTAGACAGAGTTTGATAAGCCTCGTTTATTTCTTTGAATTTTTTTTCATCCCCCCCTTTATCAGGATGATATTTGTGAGCCAATTTTCTATAGGCTTTTTTAACATCATCTTGGGAAGCATCTCGGGAAACTCCCAAGACTTCATAGTAGTCTTTCATTATTGTTTTTCTTTGAATTCGCCTTCTTCTGGCTTTTTATCCTCTGTGGAATTTTGGTCAGCTTCTGAATTTTCCTGTTTGGACTGAGTGTCTTTGTATAGTTCTTCCCCAATCTTTTGAATTGCCTGAGAAAGCTCATTCGTCTTTTGTTTTATCTCTTCTAAATTATCGCTGTCTTTTATTTTCTTCAAATCTTCCAGCTTTTCTTCTATCTCTTTTTTATTGTCGGCAGATATCTTTTCTCCCACATCTCTCAATGTTTTTTCAGTGGTGTAGATCAAGTTATCGGCAATATTCTTAGCTTCAATAGCTTCCTGCTTTTTTTTATCTTCTGCGGCATGTGCTTCAGCTTCTTTTTTCATCCTTTCCACCTCCTCTTTGGAAATGCCAGTAGATCCTTCTATTCTAATGGATTGGGTTTTCCCTGAAGCTTTATCTTTTGCAGTAACATTAAGAATTCCATTGGCATCTATGTCAAAAGTAACCTCAATCTGAGGGACTCCTCTTGGTGAAGGAGGAATACCATCTAACATAAATCTTCCCAAAGACTTATTATCTTGCGACATGGACCTTTCTCCCTGCAAAACATGTATCTCTACTGAAGGCTGGTTATCTGCAGCTGTAGAAAATACTTGGGACTTAGCAGTAGGAACAGTTGTATTTTTGGGGATTAAAACAGTGTTGACTCCTCCCAAAGTTTCTATTCCAAGAGACAAAGGGGTTACGTCTAACAATAAGACGTCCTTAACGTCTCCCTGCATAATACCTGCCTGGATGGCAGCTCCCATTGCCACTACTTCATCAGGGTTAATGGATTTGTTAGCTTCTTTTCCGAATATTTTTTTAATCTCTTCTTGAATTAAGGGCATTCTTGTCTGGCCACCAACTAAAACTATCTCTTCTATGTCTTTTGGTTCTAGTTTGGCCTCTTTCAACGTTGCCTTTATTAAACCAATAGATTTTGAAACGTAATCTCCAACCAATTCTTCTAATTTTGATCTGCTTAGCTTATAGTACAGGTGCTTGGGGCCTGAAGAATCAGAAGTAATAAATGGAAGGTTAATTTCAGATTCCATTGCGGAAGATAATTCCATTTTGGCTTTTTCTGCCGCCTCTTTTAACCTCTGTAAAGCTAATTGATCTTTGGACAAATCTATTCCTTCGTCCTTGTTAAATAATTCTACCAGCCAATCCATTATTTTCTGGTCAAAATCATCTCCACCCAAATGAGTATCACCTCCTGTGGCTTTTACTTCTAATGTATCTGCTGAAACGTCCAATACAGATATATCGAACGTTCCTCCTCCAAAATCATAAACAACTATTTGTTGGTCCTTCTTTTTGGTTAAACCGTAAGATAAAGCTGCCGCCGTTGGTTCATTAATAACCCTTTTAACGTCAAACCCGGCTATCTCCCCTGCTACTTTTGTAGCCTTTCTCTGAGAATCATCAAAATAAGCGGGACAAGTTATAATGGCTTCTGTAATTTTTTCTCCCAACTTAGCTTCCGCATCAGCTTTTAACTTTTGTAAAACCATGGCTGAAATTTCAGCAGGCTTTAACCATTTGTCTCCCATTTTAATTTCCACTCCTCCGTCTGCGGCTTCCTTAATCTCGTAAGGCATCAGTTTTTTATCTCTCTGAACTTCCGGATCAGAAAATCTCCTGCCCATCAGTCTTTTGGCGGAAAATATGGTGTTTTGAGAATTGGTTATCTGCTGTCTTTTTGCCAAGACGCCTACCAATCTTTCTCCTTGTTTGGTTTGAGCAACAACAGAAGGAGTAGTTCTGTTTCCTTCTTTGTTCTCTATAATTTTAGGCTCTCCCCCTTCCACCACTGCCATGGCAGAATAAGTCGTACCCAAATCTATACCTAATATTTTTGACATATATTTTTAATTAATTTATTATTTTGCGACTTTAACTTTCGACGGCCTTATTAATTTACCGTCCATTAAATAACCTTTTTGTAATTCTTCTAAAATGGTTCCTGATTTCTCCTTTGATTCCACCATTTCTATTGCTTCGTGGAAATTGGGATCAAATTTCGCTCCTTTAGTATTAATTTCCTCTACAAAACTAGTCTTTAATAAATTCTGTATTTGGTTTTTAATCTGTAAAATTCCCTTAATTTTATCGTCTTTCTTGTCTTCTTCTGACAAGTTCTTCTCCGTCAGTTCGAAATTGTCCAGAATGGGAATTATTTTTAGAACCATCTCCTCTTCAGCATATCTCATGATTCTTTCCATCCTTTCCATTTCTTCTTTCTTATGATTTATAAAGTCAGCTTTAGCTCTCTGCCATCCGGCCAAATACTCGTCTCTCTGCTTTTGGCACTCTTCTAGCTTCTTCTTTAAATCTTCTTTCATAAGCTTTTTAATATTTCCGTTAAATTATTAATTGAGTTAATGCTCTTTTTGTAAGCCATTCTTTTAGGACCAATTATTCCCAACAATCCTTTTTCTTTTTTCGGAAAATTACACTGAGAAATAATAATGCTGAATTCCCTGCTATTATAAAAAGGATTTTCTTTCCCTATGAATATTTCCAAATCAGAAGTTAGTTTAAAGTCTTCTATATCTTTTTCGAACTCTTCCAAAAAACCAGTAAAAGATTCCAATAATTCTCCTTCTTTGAATTCTGGTTCTTTAAAAATTGTCCTCCAGCCTTCTTTCCAGAAAATCTTTTCGTCCAGATTACAAATGAAAGCTAAAGCAGAAGAAGATTTAGCCAAATCTCTGGCAATGGACTGCAAAAGCTTTATTTCGTCTTCCATCCCCTCTCCCAATAAATCATTAAACTCAGAGCTAGATTTAACCGCTTTTTTTTCTTTCAATAAATTATCAACGTAAAAACGATAGCCTTTGTCAGTGGGCAACCTTCCCGCAGAAGTATGAGGTTGGTATATGTATCCAGCTTCTGTTAGTTTATGCATTTCATTTCTGATGGTTGCTGGAGAAAAACCGAAATTATACTTTTCTTCTAAAATATTAGAGCTTACGGGCTGAGCAGAAGAAATATACTCTTCTATCAGTTTGTCTAAAATTTGCTTTTGCCTTTCGGTATTTTGCATATACATACATGATACCCCATTTGGCAGTCTAACGTCAAGAGTGCTAATCTATATTGTCCCGCATGATAAGTTGTGAGACATAAAATAAAAAAGAGGCGGAAAATCTATGGGGTCTCCAAAGATCTCCACCTCTTTATAGAGGAGTCAGCAGTTATGCCTTCCTCTGCCTTAAGCCAGGGCTAAAATAATAGTGAAATACTTTTTCTAACCCCGGCAAAAGCCTAGTTTTAATATCAATGTACTATAAAAGAAAACTGACCGCTTTATTCGGTCAGGTCCATTATTTTTATTTAATATTTTTATTCAATAGAGCTAACCAAACATCAACAGACAAAAATGTCCAATAAGACGACGTTTAGGGTTAATTTTTTATTGAATATCATATTATTTAATAAATAACAGAATGGAAAGCCTTGTCAATAGTTTTTACACTGGTACAATATAATAATATTCAAAAACTCAATGAAAACTTTGTTTTCATTTCGACTTTCATTTTTATAACAAAAATTAAGTATGAAAAATATAATTACCGGAGAAAAAGTAACTTGGGTGGACATCCAAGATCCGACCAAGGAAGATATAGATTATTTAAGAGATAATTTTAGCTTTCATCCCTTAGTTTTAGAAGAACTAAGTAATTTTGGATACAGACCAAAAGTAGAGGCATATAAAGATTATCTTTTTATGACTTTCTACTATCCAGTACATATGAAGGAAAAAAGAGAAACAAGACCAAGAGAACTGGATATTATAATTACTAAAGACGTAATAATAACCAGCCATTATAAATCCATACTTCCTTTAAAATCTCTGTTTGATAAATGTAATCTTTATCCTGAAATAAGAAAAAAATATATGGGATGGTCTGCAGGATACATCCTTTTCCTTCTTTTAAACGGATTGTGGAAAAACTGCCTGATAAAATTAGACAGACTTAACTTGAAACTGGAAACAATAGAGAAAGAAATGTTTGAAGGGATGGAAAAAGAAATGGTCAGAGAGATATCCTTTGTCAAAACAGATTTAATTAACTTCTGGAGAATAGTAGAACCACAGAATGAAACTTTAGAATCATTATCAAAAGAAGGTGTTATTTTCTTTGGAGAAAAATTCACACCCTATTTCTCAGATATTATAGCTACTTACAAAAAATCTTGGAACTCTCTCCAAACATTTAAAGAAACTATCTTGGCCATGGAAGATACCAACCAATCCCTTTTGTCCACCAAAACCAACGAAGTGATACAGGTACTTACAGTCTTTTCTGTCATAATGCTTCCTCTAACTCTTATAGCTTCCATGTGGGGAATGAATTTAAATCTTCCTTTTGAAAAATCTCCATTGGGCTTCTGGATTATTTTCCTGATAATGCTGATTCTAATGGCGTTCTTAATAATTTATTTCCATAAAAAGAAATGGATCTAATAAAAAATAACAAGACAACGGTCTTGTTCCTTTCTGCAATTCTGATAATCATAAACGCTATTAAGGCCTGGAAGCTTACGGCAATGTCTCTATGGCACGACGAATCTTTTTCAGCTTTGCTAATCCAGTATGATTTAAAGGAAATGATTCATAGGATAGGCTTGGATGTCCATCCCCCATTCTATTATCTATTATTAAAAGGATGGGCATTTTTATTTACTGATTCTTTATTCTCGATAAGAATGTTTAGCGTGTTTTTTGGAATTCTTACTGTCTTAGCTTTATACGTACTCATAAACAAGCTGTTCCGAAGCAGAAAACTGGCTTTGTTCTCCTCCATATTACTGGCTTTCAGTTCTTTCCAAATCCAATACGATATGGAAGCCAGAATGTATACCTTGGGGGTATTTCTCTTAATCCTTTCTTGTATATTCCTATTCAACGCCCTTAATACGAAGAAATGGAGTTGGTGGATATTATATTCTTTGGCCATAACAGCTGGAATATACACCCATTATTACATTATATTTTGGATATTGGCCCAAGGAGTATTCATCCTTTATTGGATGAGTAAAGAATCAGGATTTAATATTGTTTCCTGGCTGAAAAGCAGAGTTTTCCATATGGGGGCAACATCTTACGTTCTAACTGCAATTCTTTTCCTCCCCTGGCTTAAAGTATTTCTTCAACAGCTCAGCCAAGTACAGGAGAATTATTGGATTCCAGGTTTAACCGTCTGGTCAATACCAAACACCTTTTTAAGTATGACTTCCGGAGGATCCATAGATCCTGACACTATGTGGCATCTACTAATAGGGATAATGGTTTTGGCAATACTGGCTGTAATATATTTTCTAGTAAAAACGCAACATTCTGCAAAATGGTTGTTGTTCTCGCTTCTATTAATTCCCTTTCTGACTTCTGTTGTGGTTTCGTTCAAAACATCCATTTATCTGGACAGATACTTTATATTCACCCTGCCCTTCTACCTGACAATACTGGCTGGGGCTGTTGTTTTAATAAATAAAAAAATAATAAGGAATATCTTAATCTTTGTCTTCGTTATGGGCAGCCTTGTTTCTTTCCCGGCCAGATGGCAAGCTTTCAATATAGCTGAAAAACCAGGAATGGCAACCGCCGCAGAATTCTTGAATGAAAATGTAGAAATTCAAGATAGACTATTTATTGGTTCTTCTTTCGTATATTTCACTTTTAAATACTACAATCTGACAGGCGTGAAACCACTTTTATACGCTCCCGGAGAACTTCTACACTACTCTGGTACAGCTTTATTAAACCAAGATGACATAATTACTGATTTTACGACCGAAACAAAAAAAGGCGATATTATTTGGATTATCAACACCACCGGCTTTGGAAATTATAAACCTGAAATTCCAGAAAACTGGGAACTAATCCAAGAGAAAGGATTTGAAGATACTTATGATTATAGAGGCTGGATCGTTGTCGAAGAGTATAAAGTAAACTAATCTTTGTACTTAATAGGGGCTAAGTTTCCGAATCTCACTTCAATATATTCTAGATCTCCTCTCTTTTCTGGGGGGATTTTTTCTTCCAAGACCGCGTTTAATTTAGTTATCTGCCAATCTAAATCGCTCTGAAGAGTTAAATATATGTCCCAACCTTCAATAGTGCTTATTATTAATTTATCTTTGGAAAAGATTAAAAATTCACTAACTTCAATATTCAAGGCAGTAAGTTTATCTTTAACTTCTAAAATTCTAGCTAATTCTTCCTTTAATATAACTTTTCCCTCTGAACTTAAAAAATAATCTGGTCTAACTAATACAGGCAAACCTTCTTTGTCTATGGGTTTTGCATCATCAAAAATCTCTCCGTTCTCATCCAATAAAAGATAATCTTCCCCGATCCTTAACAAAGCTACTCCCTTCTTTTTTCCAAGAAAAATATTTATTTTATCCGGCCAATTTTTTCTTACTTTCACAGTGTATAACTGCCTATAATCTTCTGCTATTTGTTTTTCCAGAGATCCTGAATTAAAAACAAAAATGCTTTTTACATTAATAAAAAGAAATTCTCTGTTTATATTTTCATCAGCCAAATTCCTGATAGTCTCTATTGTTTCGTTTGAAACAGAGGCTATTCCTGGAGATTCTAAAACTTTTTCTTTCTCAACTATTATTTCTTTTATTTGAAAGAAAGAAGAAAAATAAAAAAAATAAAAAACCCCACAGAATAAAATAGAAAAAAATAATCCAAACCAAAAAAATCTATTACGAAAGACGCTCTTTTTCCTTTTAAAGGCATGAGGTTTTCTATAGGACTGGATCATATTTATAATCCCCTTTTTATCTTTCTTAAAGTTTCAAAAATATTTATTAATAAATATTTACCAGATAAAGGGTAGTCCTGGGTTTTTACATATTCGTATCCCTTGCCCCCAAATCCCATTTTAAACAAAGTTGGACCTGCCCAAGGATGTTTGGGCTCTTTTTTAGGGTCAACATATCCCCAAAAATCATAAATGACACAACCTCTCTTTTTGGCTTCTTTTATCGCCTCCCACTGTAAAAGATAAGGGATGGAAAACTTTGCGTATTTTGAATCTGAGGCTGCTTGGTGATAAAAACCAATTCCAGACCAAAAAACTATCAAGGCTGAAGCTACGGTTTTTCCCTGATATTTGCCGAAAAAAAATAGTACCTGGCTATCTTTCGAAAAGACATCAAATTCATTTTTAATGTATTCAAAAGAAACAGGAATAAATTGCTGATGCTTGGCCACTACTTGCTTGAGCTTATCATAAATTTCCGCATCTCCTATTTTATCGCTTTTGACAATTTCGATGTCAGGGTTTTTCGAAGCTTGGCGGACAAGATAACGGGTGGTTTTGCGCATCTGCATTAAAAGTTCTTCTTCTGAGGGAGAAATGTCTAACTTCCAGGTAGATTCGTAAGCATTAGCGTGCATAGGAGATTTCCTGAACCCCAACTCCTGAAACAGCTTTCTATTGCTCTCGTTTCTCTCTAATAATGAAGCTACCCGAATAAAACTTGCTTTCTCGTCTTTGGCCAGCTTCTTTAACCGTTTCAACAGCACCTCCAATCCATTTCCCACTGGACCGTGTTGAATTAATAAAAAGGTTCCTCTTTTGGCGACAAACTTTGTTACTAAAGCTACTCCCACTAATTTATTTCCTTCAAACGCACCCAATCTCCATATTTTATTTCCCATTTTCTCCTGAAAATTGCCCCAATTCCAAGACTGCAAAAAAGTTTTATCTTTATAATCTAAAAAGAAATTCTCCCAAGTATCTTTATTTTGTATTTCCTTTACTTCCATATTTCTTCAATAAATCAACTATCTTCTTCCCCTCTTCTTTAGATATATTGATGTGGGTAGGAAGATTAAACGTAATTCTCGCTAAGTTTTCTGCTTTAGGGCAAGAGCCTTTCTCGTACTGTAGTTTTTCTAAATCAGTGTCTTTTGGGGCTAAAGGACTTGTGTACCAATCTCCTATCAGAATATTCCTTTTCCAGAAGTATTTTATAATTTCATGAGCTTTAGAATGTTTTAAGGTAAATCTTAAATAGGTTTGATTGTCGGAAGGAGGAACTATGAAATAAGTTTCTTCTAAATTGTTCCTGTAGTTTTGAGCAATAAGTTTTCTGTGAGCATTAAACTTTTCTAATTTATTAAATTGATTTAAGGCTAAAATGGCTAAAGCATTAGGAAGGCGTTTCGGAAAATATCCGGGAAGTTCCCCTTTTTTTTCTTTAAGATGAACTGCCTTAGAAAGTAAGTTTAATTTTTGAAATAAAACTAATAAATATTTTCCCAGTATCTTATAAGTAGGAATGATTAAAATATTCATGAGAATAGGATGTAGTAATTGCTGCTTTACCCAAAATAACGTAGGAAACTTTATCCCTTTGTAAATTTCATATATTTTCTCAGTTAAGATAGAATCATTAGTAACCAGCATCCCACCATAAACAGAAGAAATAATTTTATCTCTAGAAAAACTAAAAAAAGCTGCATTACCAAAGGTTCCTACTTTTTCCCCAGAAAATGTAGCCCCTAAAGAATGAGCGCAATCTTCAATCAGAATAAGATTATTTTCCTGACAGAACTCAACTATCTTGTCCATATCTGCTGGCAATCCGAAAGTATGCTGGACTATTAATACTCTGCTTTTTGAACTTGTCTTTCTCTTTAGATCTTCCAAATCAATATTAAAATTATCTTCATTACAATCCACATAAATAGGCTTTAATCCTGCCCAAATAATGGGATTGGAAGCTGCATTGCACGTAAAAGCCTGAAGCAAAATTTCGCTCCCATTTTCAACTTCTAAGGCTTTTAATAAAACCAAAAGAGCAGATCTTCCACTGTTAAAAGAAATAGCGTGATTTACTCTTAAATATTCTTTAAACTTATTTTCAAGCTCCCTAATAACACTTCCTTGTTTCCAAGACCAAGGTTTAAACAATAACTTAAAAGCAAGAAAGATATCATCTTTCTCTGTATTTGGTGATAAAGAAATTGATATTGGTTTTAAATTCATATTATTTTATCAACATCTTTCTTAATTTTTCAGGGACTCTGCTTTCCAATAAAACAATATCTCCCGAACTGGAAACTTCATTTATCTTTTTCAAAATTTCATTAGCATTATTTATATATATCGCTTCTGGATTTCCCTTCTTAATGTCATTGTAAAAATCCTTACTGGTAACTATTAATAAATCACAAACTTCTTTAGTTTTTTCTCCAATCCTTTCATGAACGCCAGAAGAAGCTTTGCCCAATTCAATAAGACAAGACATAACCATTATTTTCTTCCCTGGAAGCTTCTTTATATGTTCTAAATGAGCCAAAACTCCGTCTGGATTGGCAGAATAAGTAGCATCCAGTACTGTAAGACCATTTATTCCTTCTTTAAACTTTATCCCTCCGATCCTGTCTTTTATCTTCTCAAACCCCTTAGATATTTCTTCTTCTGTCATGCCTAAATACTTGGCGACGGCAACCGCTCCCCAAATATTCTCTTCCCCGGGGAAACTAGCTTCCTTCCCATAAAGCTCTTTTTTAATATTGGTTTTCTCATAAAGCTTACGACAATGCTCATTATTATCATTGAAAAAAGCTATACCATCTGAAGGTAAGGACTCTATTAATTCATATTTTGCCTTAACAATATTTTCCTGAGAACCAAAAAGAGCCAAATGCTGCTGATTTATTCCAGTTAAAATCCCTATTTTTGGCTTGACTATGCTGCAGGATTTCTCGATTTCCCTCTTTTTATAAGCTCCCATTTCGCAAATAAAAATCTGATGATCTTTGGTTAATTTAGACAAAACAGTATTGGCTATTCCCATTTCAGTATTAACGTTCCCTTCTGTTTTTAAAACATTGTATTTCCCAGAAAGAATAGTGGCCAAAAATTCCTTAGTAGAACTTTTTCCGTAAGAACCAGTAATTCCAATAACTATCAAATCTTTAAAGCTTTCTCTCTTTTTTCTAGCTATTTTAAAGATATATCCCTTAGCGAAAAAAGTTGGTATTTGCAACAATAAAACAACGAAAAACAATAAAACAGGAAGTAATATTTCAAAAATTATTATTGTTTCTGGAAACCTGTTTGAAAAGATATAAAAGAAAAATCCTGAAACCACAAAAACTAAACTTATCAATAACAACATTTTCTTGGTCAAAACCGGAAACTTCCATTTTCTCTTCATTAAGTTATAAATTGATTTCAAGCCAACCAAAAAATACAAAACGAACAAAGCATTCAAAAACCACTGACTTATGGGTGCAAACATAGCTACAGCCAAGAACAAAAAAGAAACCAAAACAATATTAGGGAAAATAATCTTTTTATTCCTGGTCATCTCTTCCCTAAACCTGTCTATTCTGTATTCTTTTAACTGCCATATATAAAGAGAATGAAAAACTCTCTGTAAGATATGGAAAGCCCAGAAGAATACAATGGATAAATATATGTAGCTCATAATATTATTCTGAATATATTGTATAGGAAATACCAGCCAGAACTAAAAACCATTTCCTTCCCCTTGCCATATTCTACTTCTTTACCGTTAAAACTTCTTTTTAAATGGGTAACTCCTGGCCATTTTTTTTCATCTACCCCCCAAAAATCACACTCTTTTTCCCCTATTTTTTTTCCCTCTAATATTATACTCCAACGGACAAAATATGGAGCTTTTAAGGCCCTATGACCATAATCAAACCCGGTATGTAAAGTTGTGACCTTATCTCCAAAAAACAAAGCTAAAGTAGCTACAATTGGTTCTTCTTCAAACTCGGCCAAAAATATCTTTGTCTGAAAATCCTTCCCTTCTGTTTCTAAAAGTTTCTTATAATAAGATTCCGGATAAGATTTAAATTCCTGTCTCTCTTTTGTTTTTCCTAAAAGCCTGTAAAAATCTTTAGAATAATTATTTAAGATATTGATTTTAACTCCTTTCTTTTCTGCCAACTTTATATTGTATCTAGTTCTTTTTTCGAAACTCTGAATCAATTCTTCTTCTCCTCTGGTCAAATCAACCAGCACGGTTTTTTCAGGCTGCAATCTTTTGGTTGAATCTTTTAAAACAATGCTGGTTTTGGGAAGATCGGCAGTAGGCTCTATTCTTAAGAAAATAACTCCTTCCTTAACCGCTAAATCCTTAATCTGTTCCAATAAAAGTTCTAAAGAATCCGCCTTAGCTTCCGGAGAAAAAACCGGACCGTAGGGAACATAAAAATAGCTTTTAAATCTCATCCTTTCTTCAATCACTTGCGCAGCTAAAACTATTTTCTCTCCCTTTTTTACCGCAATTCTCCAAACCTTCTTAGAAAGATTTTCTTGAAATTTCCCCCATTCAAAAGACTGAAGAAAACTTCCTTTATTTTTAAGAATGAATTCATTCCAATAATCCTTTTTTGAATTTTCAATAAATTCTATCTCCATTATTTAAAAAAATTACTCATTAACCTAGAAAGTCTTTCTGGGCATTCTAAATGAGGGCTGTGTCCTATTCCCTTAATGACTTCCATCTGCGATCCTTTTATGTTTTTATTAAAAATATAACCGTATTTTAAAGGAACCATCTTGTCCTTGCTCCCCCAAAGAATCAAAGTCTTATGCTTAATGTTCTTTAATTTCGGTAATAAATCTTCTTCTAAAACCTTCTGAATAGTCTCTTTCATAACTCCTTTAGCTTTTACATAATCCCTATTTCTTATTAGCTTGTAGAATAAATTCCTAATACTGTCTTTAAACCTGACCATGATTTTAGGCGTAAAAAGAGCGTTTCCTATTCTAGCTGTTAAGAAAATTAAAAATCCTTTAAAGTCATAATTCTGTCTTATTCCTGCTGAATCGCACAAAATAAGTTTTTTAACCTTTTCAGGATATTTTAAGCAAAATTTGATAGATATTCTTCCGCCAAAAGAATGGCCTAATAAAAAGAAGGGCGAGTTAAATTCTTTTTCTCTCTTTTCAACCTTTCCGATAAAAGAATGCAAAAATTCCGTATAATCTCCGACCGACCAGGGTTTATTAGGAGGAACACTTTTGCCAAATCCAGGGAAATCCAAAACTAAAACAGCATATCCTTGTTTAGACAACATGTTTTGAACTTCCAACCAAGAATCAGAAGATCCTTCCCAGCCGTGTAAAACCAAAATCGCAGGACCCCTTCCTGCAATCTTGTAATTCACTTCTAACCCTTTTATTAATATTGTTTCTTCTCTCATTTAATAACTTTAAAATCTAAATATTGCTGCAAAGCTTTGGGGACTTGAATGCTCCCGTCTTTTTGTTGATAATTTTCAATAATAGCAATTAATATTCTCCCTATGGCGAAAGCCGTACCGTTTAAAGTATGGACAAAATTAATTTTTCCGTCTTTCTCCTTATAACGGATATTAAGTCTTCTGGCTTGAAAATCAGTACAATTAGAGGTTGAATGGGTCTCCCTATATTTGTTCTCTAAGGGGATCCAAGCTTCTATATCATACTTTTCCGCTACCGGAACACCTAAATCTCCACTAGCTATATGAACAACCTGGAAGGGAATTTTTAATTCTTTCATTAATTCTTTTTCCATTTTTAAAAGAAATTTGTGTTCTTTTTCAGAATCTTCTGGTTTTGTAAAACTAAACATTTCCAACTTATCAAATTGATGAACTCTTAAAATTCCTTTCGTATCTTTACCATAAGATCCTGCTTCTCTACGAAAACAGGTTGAAAAACCAACATATCTTTTAGGCAATTCTTTAGCTTCAAAAATATCTCCGGCATGCATTCCTCCCAATGATTGTTCGGACGTTCCGGCTAAATACAAATCGTCTTTAGAAAGATAATAAGCTTCTTTTTCATCTTTCTGTTCTAAATAGCCCATACCTAAAGCTATTTCTGGTTTCAACATTATGGGAGGGATAATGGGAACGAATCCGTTTTTTACAAGTTTATCAAAAACAAAATTAACCAAAGCAAATTCCAGCAGAACCAATTCGCCTTTCAAAAAGCCAAATCTACTCCCAGAAACCTTAGCTGCTCTTTTAACATCTATTAAATCCAAGCTCTCCCCTAATTCCATATAATCTTTTGGAATAAAATCAAACTCTGTTTTGTTTCCTATCGTCTCAATAACAACATTTTCTTTATCATCTTTTCCGACAGGAACAGTTTCCAAGGGAAGATTAGGTATTCGCATCATTAACCAATCAAGCTTCTCCTTTAAAGTTTTTACTTTCTCTTCCAATTTATCATTATTAGCGTCTAATTCTTTCATTTCCATAATTATTACATCTCTTTCTTTTTCGTCTTTAGCTGCAACTATTCTTTTGGAAGCTTTATTCTTTTTAGCTCTCATGTCTTCCAAAGCTTGCATTCCTTCTCTTTTTTGTTTATCGATATCCAAAATCTTATCAACATCAACCTCAACCCCTTTCTTTTTGGCTCCTTCTTTAACTTTTTCTGGATTTTGACGTATAAATTTAATATCTAACATATGATTATTCTTTATTCTTCATTGTTGGAAATAATATGACTTCTCTTAAAGAATGAGCGTTTGTCAATAAACTGATAAATCTGTCTATCCCCATTCCAAAACCTCCTGTCGGCGGCATACCATACTCTAAGGCTTCAATATAATCCTCGTCCACCCTCTGAGCGTCCTCAAGCCCAGATTTAAACAATTTCTCTTGGCTTTCAAATCTCTTTTTCTGTTCGACTGGGTCATTAAGTTCAGCATAAGCATTAATTAATTCCCAATTGGCAACAATCAATTGCAGACTGGCAGACTTTGAAGGATTTTTTTCCAATGATTTGGCCAGAGGCTTTGCCTCTAAAGGATGATGAATAATAAAAGTTGGGTTCCAAATCTTTGGCTGGCAGTATTTTTTAAAAATCTTATCTGCTATTTCTATTTTTCCATCTCTTTTGTCTGTTTTAACTCCAAGCTTCTTAGCCTCTTTTTTCATCGCCTCTTCGTTTATATCATAAAAATCAATTCCTGTTTCCTTTTTTAAAAACTTATCAAATTCAACCCGCAACCAAGGAGCCTTAAAATTAATCTTTTTCCCTTTATATTCAATCTCTAATCTTCCGAGTGTATTTTTAATCACCATTACGAACATCTCCTCAATAAATTTCATTAAATCCTTGTGGTCTGAATAAGCCCAATAGAATTCAAAATGCGTATATTCTGGATTATGAGATCTATCCATACCTTCGTTGCGAAAGCATTTACCGATTTCATAAACCTTTTCAAATCCTCCGACCAATAATCTCTTAAGATATAATTCGGGTGCAATTCGTAAATACAGATCCATATCAAGAGCATTAAGATGAGTTTTGAAGGGTTTTGCAGAAGCTCCTCCGTAAAGAGGTTGAAGAGAGGGCGTTTCCACTTCTAAGAACCCTTTTTTATCCATAAAACCTCTTATTTCTTTTATTATTTTAGAACGAAGTTCAAAACTTTTTTTAACGTCTGGATTAAATACCAAATCTAAATATCTTTTTCTAAATCTTTCCTCTACATCTTTCAAACCATGCCATTTTTCTGGCAACGGCAATAAACTCTTTGCCAATAATTTATAATCTGCGACTTCTAAAGTCTTTTGCCCTTTTTTAGTAATAAAAAGTGTTCCTCTTAATTCCAAGAAATCTCCCACATCAAAAACGTCCAGAAAAAAATCATACTTTTTCTCTCCGACTCTGTCTTTTCTTAAGAAAGCTTGAATTTTACCGCTTCCATCTACTATATCCAAAAAAGTAGATCCTCCATGTCCCCTTAAAGATTTCATCCTTCCAACTAATATAACTTCCTTTTTTGTTTTGGATAACGAAGAAAAACTAGATAAAACTTCCTTTATCTGATGGGTTCTTTTAGTTTTTTCGGGATAGGCTGTACTCTGTATTTTAGCTATCTTACCGATCTTTTCCAATCTGTTTTTTCTTATTTCTTTAATCGTTTTCATACTTTATATAAGTTTAACTCTAAATATTCATATATTCAAGCTAATTTTCCTGTGAAAAATACCAATTTAAGATATTGTAGGCTAAAGGTGTCACCGCTCTCTGGACTCCCTTTACATCTTCTATCATTATGGTTAAGATTATTTCCGGATTATCGTACGGAGCAAAGGCCGTAATCCAGTTATGGTAATATCCTTCTTTGTACGTTTCAGCTGTTCCTGTTTTTGCCGCAGCTTTAACTGGAAGATAATTTAAATCCAAAGCTGTTGCTTGAGGGCTGTTTTGCCCAGTAACAGTCTGCCTCATACCTTCTCTAACGATATTTAGATTTTCCTGACTTATGAAATTCTTTTTAATAATTTGAGGCTCTATTTCTTTTATCACTTTCGGAGTAGTTCCGGAAACATCCAAAATTTGTTTTGCCACTTGGGGTTTATACAATGTTCCACCATTAGCAATAGAGGAATAAGCATTAATAATTTCTAAAGGAGTTATTAAAAGATAACCCTGGCCTATTGAAAGATTGTAAGTATCCCCATCCCACCATCCTTCATTCAAAGTTTCTTTTTTCCATTCTTTGTCTGGCAAAAATCCTGCTATTTCTCCAGGAAGATCTATTCCTGTTTTTTCGTTCCAGCCAAATAATTCCAAATATTTTTTAATTCTAGTGGGGCCTAAACCGTCCTGATTTCCGTATCCCCCACCAATGGTATAAAAATAAACGTTACAGGATTCGGCAATAGCTTTTTTCATATCAACCCAACCGTGAGTATGAAGATCAGTAAACTTATATTCTATCTCCGGATTGTATTCGTTAGGAATGGTAATGTTTCCGCTGCAATATAAGTTCTTAGTCGGTGATATTATATCTTCCTCTAAAGCGGCGGAGGCAATAAAAGGTTTTATTGCAGAACCAGTAAGGTATCTTCCAGATATAGCCCTATTGAATAAAGGCTCTGCTTTAGCTTTATCGTCCAAAAGCCGCTGTAAAGATTTAGGATCTGCCCCCTTTTGGAAAAGATTATTATCAAAATTAGGAAAAGAGACTAAAGCCAAAACGCCTCCTGTTTGAGGATCCATGGCTATTCCTATGGCTTTCTTGCTGCCTGTTCTCTCCAAAACAGACTCTATTTCAGACGTTATTTTTCTTTGTAAGTCAGCATCTAACCATAAAACTAAACTGTTTCCAGATTGGGGTTGGGAAGTAATTTCCTGAGATAAAATATTGCCCAAAGCGTCCCTTTCTTTGATAAGTTCTCCGGAATTTTTCCTTAAACTTTCTTCATAATATTTTTCTAGACCAGACCTTCCTACATAATCAGTAATGTAATAATATTCCCTGGCGTTTTCAAACTCTTCCTTATTTATTTTCCCTGTATAACCTATAACATGGGAAAAGACCCCTCCTTCCGGATATTCTCTCACGGTATTATTCTTAATGGAAAAACCGTCTAAATCCCTTATTTTTGTTTCAGCCAAAATAAGGCTTTGGTGGTTTAGGTTTTCAGCTAGCAATACTTCTTGGCCAGAAGCTTCTTCTATCATAATTTTCATTTCTCCTGGAGTTTTTTCGGTAATTTCAGAAACCTCTTCTAATAATCTATTGAATTCATTCTCGTCCTTCGGTAAAAAATTCTTGTAAAAAACTAAATCAAAACTGGAATGATTGTAAACCAGTTGCTCCATGTCTCTGTCATATATAACTCCCCTTTCCGCCTGTATCCTGCTGATTATGAACCTATTTTCGTTTGCTTTTTGGACGAAATCTTTTCCCTCTATAACCTGAAGTTGAAATATTTTCCCAAAAAGAATAAGCATGATAAAAACACAAAAAAAGAAAAAAGCTTGAAGAATTATTTTCAGAATGGGAACCTCAAATTTCTTACCAGTAATTCCGATTTCCTCCTCTTTTTTTTGGGCTAGAGAATCAAGAATCACCTCATGGGGTTCTATATCTTCAAATTTGTTTGATGATCGGAACTTGAACATAATTTCTTAAAAAGAATCTCATAATGAAATAAATTAATAGAAATACAATAAGATAAAATCCAAAAAAATAAGTGGAAGAAAAAGAAAATATATCCATAAAAATTCCCCCTAACAAGGCTGCAACTAACCCAACCTTGCCTTTTGACTTTTCAAAAAGATTTATGAATATCACGAATAATAAAACGTAATTCGGAACTATGCCCCAGAAGTTGAACTGAAACAAAAAACTGGTCTGAAATAAGGCCAAAAAATAGATAAAAATCAAAAGAAATAAAGATTTCTTTATCATTTAAAAATCATTAATAATTAATAATTCGTCCAACTCTTCCAAAGACAAAAAGGGAATAATTTCAGCTTTCTGGAACGACTCTACGTCAGAATTATCAATTTCCTGGACTTCCCCAACCAAAAGACCCTCTGGGAATATTCCTCCCAGAATCGCAGTCAGAACAATATCTCCAAAAACAATTTCTTTTTCTTTGGGAATTAAATCAATATAAAGCTCCATAGATCCTTTTCCTTTGGCCACTCCGTAAATTTCCTTTTCAAAAATATGAACATCAAAAGAAAAAGTTTTGTTGGTCAAAAGCATAACTTCAGAAAAGTTTTCGTATACCTCTGCCGTCTTTCCAACCAGTAATTTCTGCACGGTAATCACCGGCATATTTGGCAAAATACCATCTTTTGATCCTTTATTTATTAAAATAGAGTCTCTAGAAGCATCTTTACCTATAACTCTTACGGGTTGCAATTGAAAACTGTTATTTTCTTCCAAGCCTATAACTCTTCTCAAAAATTTATTCTCTTGTTTTAATATTTCAAAGTCAACCAAACGACTCAATAATTCCTGATTTTCTTCTAAAAGAATATCCATTTCCTGTTTTATCTTTCCGCTATTTAAAAATCCTCCCCAAAAATCAGCAACACTATTCCCTGTTCTCCATAAACTTTCTTGAAAAGAGAAAGAGAAGGAATAAAAAGAATTCTTTATTTTTCCAGAAGATCCAGTCAAATTCAAAACAATAAAAACCGCTAAAATCAAACAAAAAACAACAATAAATTTTAAGACAAAAAGTCTTTTCATTACCTAATTCTATCACAAACCAAGCCTCTTATGGAAGTGCAGATGAAGAAAAAAGTAAAGCTTTCTTCGCTTATTCTAACCTCTTGACAGAGATTTTAGTATAGATATAATGATTTAGAAGCTAATTATTTAGAAGCTAAATAGCTAATAAAAGGTCGGACAATTTCATTTAAATTGTCTTTAAACTAATCATGATTGAAGATACAAAATACATCTCTCCCGTTTGCGACGATGACGAAGAAGATGAAGAAGAAGAAGAAGAAAAAGAAGAAGAAAAAGAAGAAGAAGTAGACGAAGAACTAACCAGCGACTGGGGAGGAGATGAAGAATAAATAATACAAACAAAAAAACCAACCCGAAAGGGGTGGTTTTTTGTTATTAAAATAAAAAGGCGCTGAAATGGCAGCTACCTACTTTCGCCCGTAAGGACTATCATCGGCCTTGAACTATTTCACTTCTGTGTTCGGGATGGGAACAGGTGGAACAAGTTCAGTATAACCGCCATTTCAACGCCTTTTCAATCTAAAATCATACTTCCCAAAATTTTGGAGAGCAAGTAAATAAAATAAAAATGATTTATTAGTACTACTCAGCTGAACCCCTCACAGGGCTTACACTTGTAGCCTATCAATCCCGTAGTCTGCGGGAAATCTAAGAGTTCTTATCTTGGGGTTTGCTTCGTGCTTAGATGCTTTCAGCACTTATCAGTTCCCGACTTAGCTACCCAGCGATGCTCCTGGCGGAACAACTGGTACACCAGAGGTCAGTTCTTTCGGGTCCTCTCGTACTACGAAAGACTCCCCTCAAAACTCAACGCCTGCGGTAGAAAGGGACCAACCTGTCTCACGCATGTTATCACCTATTCCTAGATGCATTGGACTATAACATAATCCTTTCATAAAAAGATTTATGGATTAGGATTGCTGACATTTAGTCTCTACGGGCTATTTATAAAAATATTCCCTCGGTATTGTCCGTTCTGGATTTTACCGATATAAGTCAGCTTCGCATACAGAAATTTCTTATCTGTAGCCGCCGTGTTCGATGTCTTAACCTCGGATTCAGACTGTTAAAGGGTCAATATATTATTAACCCCTAAACGGTCTGAACCCAGCTCACGTACCTCTTTAATTGGCGAACAGCCAAACCCTTGGGAGCTTCTCCACCCCCAGGATGAGATGAGCCGACATCGAGGTGCCGAACAGTGCCGTTGATATGGACTCGCGGGCACTACTAGCCTGTTATCCCCGGGGTAGCTTTTGGTTGATAATCTTCTCCGGTTCTACTAACCGAAGTCGGTTCACTAAGTTCTGGTTTCCCAACTGCGCGAGATATCCCTCTTGCAGTAAAGCTGGCTTCTCCCTTTACAGGACCATTCCGATTTCCATCCGGAACTAGCCAACCTTTAAACGCCTCCGCTACTTTTTAGGCAATTTTGTTAATCTTAAAACTCTTGGAATTTTATATTTCATTGAAGAAATTATATAAGGTTTTATCAATGTGATAAACTTTTTTCCAGCCTCTCCTCCCAAATAAATTTGCTTTCCATTCTTTTCTTTCCTTGTGGCACTGTTAACTCCAAACTTATTCTCCAACACCTTTTGAAGTTTTATCACATCATTTTCTCTAAATCCTTGGGTATTCAGAAATACACCTTTATGACTTTTTGATTTAATCGATCCATCATCCATAAACCAAACTGCTAATCCTAGAAGAGTTATATCTCTTTCTAAGTCATCTGGTACAATTTTTTTCTTTCCTTCATAAAATCTTTTTCTAAATTTTCCTAAAATTATATGACCATAAGTAGAAAATCTATAATTCTTCCTCATTTTCCCCCACGCATTCATTTTTCTTGTTTTAGGTTTACTTCTTACCCAATTCTTAAATTCCTTATACAACCAATCTACATAATCTTTCTGCTTATAACTATGTTCCACTTTCAGTCTTCCTAATATAGGAGTATAAAGTTTTTCCAAATGACCATCTCCCAGTATAAGTCCAATCAAAATTTCTTTCTGTCTTTTACTTAAAGATAATCCACCTTTATATTCTTCAATAACTTTACTTCTCATAATTTAAGAGTTTAAGTTTCGGATTGGTTAGTGGACGCTAATCGGTACTAACCGTTTACCGAATCTTTAGGTCGCCCTAAAGTTCAGACTATATCACTACCCATTTTTGGTAACTGGAATAAGGGAGATTTTTCCCTTATTCCAACTACCAAATTGGGACTCGACGTGTAGTCGTTGAGGGTACCACCTAAAAAAGTGATTTCCCTGCTGATTGTCCGCACCAAAAGATTATTACTTAATTTTATCAAAATTAAGTACTTTTGGATACTCGGGTGTTCCAGCATATTAGTCGAGTTTGCTCTAAAGATTACTCTTTAGAGGCCCCATAAAATTAAGGCAAGCGCCCCACTTAAACTACCCGTTAAACACTGTTTCCTGAACTGAGTTCAAGATTAGAATGAAGATCATAAAAGATGGGTGTTTCATTGTCGGCTCCATCTACTCCAAAAAGTAAACTTCAAAGCCTACCCACTACACTACGCATTCAAAACCAAAATTCAATGTCTAACTATAGTAAAGCTCCCGGGGTCTTTCCGTCTAGCCGCAGGTAATCGGCATCTTTACCGATATTGCATTTTCACCGAGCGCTTCGTTGAGACAGTCTCCAAGTCGTTAATCCTTTCATGCGGGCCAGAATTTACCTGGCAAGGGAATACGCTACTTTAACACGGTTATAGTTACCGCGGACGTTCACTGGCGCTTCAGACAGTCAGCTGTACATTGCTGCACAACCGCCATCGTTAACGTTCCAGCACTGGTCAGGCCTCAGCCCCTATACTTCTTTTTACAAATTAAGCAGGGACCTGTGTTTTTGGTAAACAGTCGCCTGGAG
>JBDRGQ010000002.1:0-15461 GCA_043817685.1 bacterium
CAGGATTTAATGAAAGAAGCTGAGGAAAGGACAAAGAATAATACTGGAGGGATATTGAATTTAGCTTTAAGCTACGGCGGCAGAGCAGAATTGTTGGAAGCCATAAAGAAAATTGTTAAGAAAAAAGTTCCTGTCGCGAAAATTACAGAAAAATTAATATCTGATAATCTTTGGACTGCCGGACAGGAATTTCCAGATTTAATAATTAGAACTAGTGGGGAAAAAAGAACTTCAGGGTTTCTTTTATGGCAGTCAGCTTATTCTGAATTGCATTTTTGTAAAAAACATTGGCCAGCGTTTGAAGAAAAAGATTTAGACGAAGCATTTGCCGATTATGCAACTCGTCAAAGAAGATTTGGCAAGTAAAGAAAAACCCCGTATTACTACGGGGACAAAAGACCAAGCTTTTAGTTTTTCCTCTTATAATTACGACGAAAATAATTGGTTTTTATTACATAAAATCTGGGCATTTTCGCCTGGATTTTTATTAGACATCATCTCTTCAAAATGCCAAAATATACTGTAGGATGATAGATTTTAAGCTTATTAAAAAATCAAGAAAGAGCAAGGCCAGATTGGGATTGTTGAAAACTTCTCATGGGGTTGTAGAGACCCCATGTTTGGTTCCAGTAGCCACCCAAGCTGTTGTGAAAATACTGGATAGCCAGGAAGTTTTAGATACCAAAAGCCAAATTTTAATCTGCAATACTTTCTATTTACACATAAGGCCGGGAGAGAGTTTGGTGGAAAAATTCGGTGGTCTTAATAAATTTATGAATTTTAATAGACCTCTGATGACAGATTCTGGCGGTTTCCAGGTTTTTAGCCTTGGATTCGGTAGGGATTTTGGAACAGGAAAGATATTAAAAAATAAAAAGATAGGAGATATAGATTATGGGCAACAGCCTAAATTATTAAAGATTACAGATAGGGGAGTTTATTTCAGATCTTTTTTAGACGGGAAAGAATTATTTTTGGACCCGGCAGAATCTATAAGAATACAAGAAAAATTAGGAGCTGATATTATTTTTGCTTTTGATGAATGCACTTCTCCTCTGGCCAATAAAAAATATACCAAAGCTTCTCTTTTAAAAACCCATAGATGGGCTGAAATCTGTTTAAGAGAGAAGAAAACCAAACAAGCTTTATACGGCATTGTTCAAGGAGGAAAATTTAAGGATTTAAGAAAAGAGAGCGCCAAACTTATAGGCTCTTTGCCTTTTGACGGATTTGGGATAGGTGGAGAATTCGGGGCTGATAAAAAAACGATGATTAATATGCTTAAATTAACTTTATCGGAATTGCCAGAAGAAAAACCAAGACATCTTTTGGGAATAGGCTATTTGGAAGATATTCCAAAGATAATTAAAGCGGGAGTGGATACTTTTGATTGCATAGTTCCTACTCATTATGCTAGAAGGGGAATAGCTTACACTTCTTCGGGAAAATTGGATTTAAATAAGAAAGCATTTTCAAACGATAAAAAACCTTTGGATTCTAAATGTTCTTGTCGTGTTTGCCAGAAGTATTCTAGAGGATACATACACCATTTGCTAAAAGCCAAAGAAATTACCGGCATGAAGCTACTCACTTTCCATAATCTATATTTCTTTAATTCTTTTGTCGAAGGCATTAGAAAAGACATTAAACGTGGTAAAATATAATAATATGAACAGGCCAATAAAATTATCACCAAGTTCGCTCAATTTATATTATGAATGCCCTTATTGTTTTTGGCTGGAAAAGAAAATGGGCATTAGAAGGCCTCAGCCTTATCCTTATGCCTTGAATGCAGCAGTAGACTATTTACTGAAGGAAGAGTTTGATAAATACAGGAAGAAAAAAGAATTACATCCCTTATTGGTGGCTTATAACATTCCAGCCAAACTTTTTTCTGACCAGAAGCTTTTGGACGAATGGAGGAATAATTTTAAGGGAATCAGATTTTATGATGCAGAATTAGACGCTACTTTATTTGGCGCGGTTGATGATATCTTGGAGTTTTCAGACGGGAAGCTGGCGGCAATGGATTACAAATCTACTGGAAGCACAGCAGCTAAGATTTACGATAGATTTCAATTGCAGTTGGACGTATATACTTTCCTTTTAGAAAAGAACGGATATCAAACAGTGAGAAAAGGATGTTTGGCTTTCTATATTGTGGATAAAGAGAACGGATTTAACGGTAAACTTCCCTTTAGAAAGGAAATACACGTGATAGATACTGATCCTACTTATGTTCATAAAGTATTTAAGGAAGCTGTGGATTATTTAAGGAAAGATAATCCTGGAGATCACAGTCCAGAATGTCAGCACGGAAAATGGCATAAGGGCGTAAAAGAACTAGAAAATAATAAATGAAAAAACTAGAAGAAAAAACCGTTATTGTCGGAGGAACTTTTGATATTCTCCATAAAGGACATTCAGTCTTACTCAAGAAAGCTTTTTCTTTGGGTAAGGTTATTTTAGGTTTAACCTCTGATTCTTACGTCAAGAATAAAAAAAGAAAGATAAACAGTTTTGTCCAAAGGAAGAAAAACCTGAAAGAATTTATAGAGAACAAATTTTCCAAAAACTTCGAAATATATAAAATAGATGATAAATTTGGATTTACATTGGAAAAAGATTTTGATTACATTGTTGTTTCTCCCGATAGTTTTAAAACGGCCAAAGAAATAAACAGAAAAAGAAAGAAGCTAGGGGAAAAACCGATTGGAATAGTTAAAATACCTTTTGTTTTGGGAAAAGACGGAAAACCCATTTCTTCCACTAGACTAGCTTTAAGTTACGATGAGATAATTAAAAGACTGAAATCAATGGCTAACAAAAAGAACAGGGAGGGAATGATAAGATTCGGGATAAGCCCTAAAAATACTCTGGGGATTTCAATTTATTTTTTAAGAGATATGGCCAAGGAAATAGGAAAAGATCATGAATTAGCTTTAAAAATCTGGGATTCTGGAATCCACGAAGCTAAATTGTTAGCCGGATTCATCGCCGATCCTAAAAAGCTTACTGAAAGACAAATGGAGAAATGGGTAAAAGAAATAGATTCTTGGGATATTTGCGATCAGGTTTGTTCCAATTTATTTGATAAGACTATTTTTGCTAAGAGAAAAGTTTTTGAATGGACAAAAAGAAAAGAGGAATTCGTTAAAAGGTCAGGGTTTGTCTTAATGGCTGCTTTTTCCGTTCACGATAAAAAAGCTAGCAATTCTTTCTTTGAAAAATTCTTTCCGATAATTAAAAGAGAAGCTACAGACGAAAGGAATTTCGTAAAAAAATCGGTTAATTGGGCCTTAAGACAGATAGGAAAAAGGAACTTAGTTTTGAACGGGAAAGCGATAAAAGTCGCCAATGATATTTCAAAAATTGATTCCAAATCAGCTAAATGGATAGCTTTAAACGCCCTGACTGAACTAAAGATAAAGAGAGAAGGAATGTTGAGGAAATAAAAAAGCTGCCCCCTCTCGAGGCAGTTTTTGGTTTATTTGCAGAAGTCTTCGTAGCAGTATTTGGCTACTACTAATCCGTTTGAATCTTTAAGGTATACCGTGTCTCCGAATTTGTCCATTATTTCATTTTCATATCTGTCAGTATATATATGCCATTTGGATAGAGAAAAGTTATTATCATTGGAATAATTATTAATGCATCCTTTATAGTTAAAGTTGGCGTTTAAATAATCTATACAGTATATATCTGTGTATAAGCCCGCTTCTTTTATCTTTGTAGGATTGGGGAATTCACACGTTCCTATTTCGTTTAATATAAAGTTTTTGCATTCCGGGGTTAAGAAACTAGATAAACTGTCTGAAGATGGTTTTGGGCAGTTTTTTGTTATTGAAATGGGAAATTCTATGGAGGATAAATAATATCCCATGCATTTATTGGGTCTGAAGCTTATTTGAGAGAAAGCGAATGGACTGTCTTCACTGGTAATATAAATTATATCTTTTTGTTTCAGTATAATATTCTGTTTCCAGGAAGAATCATTATTAGGATCATATATTTCAGCTCCGGAAGGGATTAAAAGGCTTCCTTTTTTTCCTTCCAGCTTCCATCCAGTTATACTTATTGTTTGTCCAGAAGGTATATTAGTGGATAAGGTTATCAAAGAAGGAGTAGCTTTAACATCTGGAGCTCTGACTTTTGAAATGTTTATTTCGCTGTAATAAGGAGATATGTTTATTTTTACGGTAGTATAAGCGGGAGAAGGTTCCACCATACTATCAGTTCTTGCTCTCACCCAGAAAGTATATTCTTTCGGACCGTCAGGGAAATTAACCTTCCTAGATTTCTGGTTAGTTTTTTTCCAGGCTGTGTCCACTCCTTCTGCTTTGGTTTCAAAATATACGTCATCAGCATTCAGGCTGTCTGAAATCATAGCATCAAACTCAAAAATCACTTCATTGGTATCATCAATTACATCCTGTTTTATGGGACCGTATTTTATGTAAGAGTTTATCGGGAAGTTGGGATCTATAGTTGCTTGGGATTGTTTGTCAGATGAATCACTATTGCCACCAGAAGAACTTCCGGGAGAAACTTGTTGTTCTTGGTTCTGTTCTTTGGGGAGAAAACTAACTTCCTTATCTGGATTCATAAAGACCCCAGCTAGAGAAACCAGAACAGCTATGACTATGAATAAAATTATTACTGGCATATTCTTAATTTATTAAACCATATTTTATTGAATTAGACAAAAAAGTATAAAAAATGATAATATATAAATATGAACAATAAAACAATAATTTATATAACCGTAATAATAGTGGTTATTTTAGTTGTCACAGGATATTTTCTCTGGAATAATCAGAAATCTCCGGCAGAAGAAATAAACCAAGAAGAGGGAACAGGACAGGAGAATCAGGAGGAAAAGACTGAACCAGAAGAAATAGAATTAATTGTTTTTGCTAAGGACGAGTTTGAGATGAAGACTCCTTCTGCTTGGCAAGAACTGACTCCGCCAGAAGGAATAAAAGTCATGTTGACTTATCTTAGCGAAGAACAGATTGATCCTGAAAAAGAAAAATCCGGGTTCAGGACTTATTTAGCCATAACCTTTGATGATAGAGAAGGAAAGAGCAGCGAAGAATTTATCCAGTACGTAAAGGAGATCCTGACAGATGCTTTGCCTTTTATTGAATTCACCAAGGAAGAATCAGTCATTATTAACGGGAGAACTGCCAATGTCATAGAAGCTTTAGTCAGCCAGGAAGGATATAATTTTAAAACTTTATTGGTTATAATAAACGGAGAAGGGGAAGATGTGTGGACTTTGTCCTTTAATACCTCCGAAGTCAGGTGGGAAGATTCAAAAGATCTTTTCTATCAAATAGCTAATAGCTTTAAATTAAAATGAAGAAACTATACAAAAGCAGAAAAAACAGAATTTTGGCCGGAGTTTTGGGAGGTTTGGGAGAGTATATCAATTTAGACCCTACGGTCTTAAGGATTGCTTGGGCCGTTGTAACTGTATTTACCGGATTTTTCCCTGGTCTTTTTGTTTATTTCCTGGCTGTTTTAATAGTTCCAGAAAATACAGATATACATGTTGATTAAGGTAAAAGTTTTTCCAAAATCAAAAGAAAATGAAATAATAAAAAAGGATAAAGATAGTTTTGAAGCAAGAGTTAAGGCAGAGCCCAGAATGGGTCTTGCTAACAAGGAAGTGGTAGACACTCTTTCTTTTTATTTTAAAGCGCCTAAGTCTAAAATCAGATTAGTAAAAGGGTTTAGGGAGAGGAATAAGATATTCGAAATATTAGATTAATTACATAAATTGCCAGCCGAAGATTTTTTTATTATAATTTAACGATGGACAAAGTATTTTTATTAAAAGATTTAAATAAACTAAAGGAAACGACAGAAAGAATATTAAATAATTTTTATTCTTCTAATTCTAAGATAGCTGTTAAAATTCATTTCGGAGAACCTGGCAACGAATTTGCCTTTAAACCGGATGATCTAAAACCAATTATTGAAGTGCTGGACTCTTTAAATCTTAAGCCATTTTTTATTGATACTCCTGTGGCCTATAATTCTCCTAGAAATTCTATAGAAGGCTATGAAAAAATAGCTAAAGACAAAGGATATGATAAATTAGCCCCCATAGTTATTTCTAATAACGGGGTTGAAATTAAGACAAAAGACTTTGCTCCAAAAGTTTGTAAAGAATTAATAGAGGCAGACGGCGTTTTGGTTGTTTCTCATGTCAAGGGTCATATTTGTTCTGGATTTGGCGGGGCTATTAAAAATTTAGGAATGGGCGGTGTGACAAAAGAAACCAAGCAGATAGAGCATAAACTTAGCAAGCCCAAATTTATAGCAGAGTGCAGAGGATGTAAAAGGTGCAGTGAGGTTTGTCCTGTTGGAGCCATAAAAATGAAAGACGGAAAAGCAGAAATTAATTTAGCCGTTTGTCTCGGATGTTCTGTTTGTGAAATAGAATGTCCTTATGATTGTTTAGCTCCAGAAAAAGCTATTTTCGATGATTTATTGGCTCAAGGAGCTTCAGCCGCCATAAACAAATTCCCTTCAAAAGCTTTTTACATTAATTTCATTACTAGGGTAGTTAAGTATTGCGATTGCGCTGTAAATGCCGGAGGAGTTATTGCAAAAGATGTTGGAATTCTGTTTTCTGATAATCCAGTAGCTATTGATAAAGCTAGCCTGGATTTAGTGAATGAAGTTAATGGTAAAGATGTTTTTAAAGAAGTTCATCATAAAGATCCTGTATTGCATTTAAAGTTTGCTTCAGAATATACTAAAAGAGATTTAGATTATCAACTTGAAATTTGTTAAAGATATATGAAAGATAAAGAATTACGCGATATATTAATAAGATTCCTTAATGGAGGAGAAGCTCATTCTGCCATAGAAGAAATTATGAATGGGTTTCCCGTTAAATCTATTAATGATTTTCCTCCGAAAGTTCCTTATACTTTTTGGCATCTTTTGGAACATATAAAAATAGCTCAACGGGACGCATTGGAATATATAAGAAATCCTGAACATGTTTCTCCCGATTGGCCTAAAGGTTATTGGCCCAAAAAGAATCAAAAAGCAGACAAGGCAATGTGGCAAAAAACCATAAAAGACTATAACAAAGACCTTAAGGATTTGATTAAGATAGTGTCTGATCCAAAACAAGACATTCTAAAGGCTATGCCGCATATGCAGGGAAATACCATTGCCAGAGAAATACTTTTAGTTATTGACCATGCAGCTTATCATATAGGTGAATTTTCTATATTAAGGCAGGTGGTTGGTAATTGGTAAATCGAATTAAGTAACGGATCGCCAAAAAGGCGATTTTTTGGTAGAATATAGAATATAAATATGAAGAACACAAACCAACAGCAGAATTTAAATTTTTATGGCCTTGGAATAGCTCCTGGGATTCTTGAGATTTTAAAAAAGATTCGTTATCTGACTCCGACTCCCATTCAACACCAATCAATCTCCATTGCCATTCAGGGAAAGGACATAGTGGGTATCGCCCAAACAGGTACGGGCAAAACTCTTGCTTTCGGCATTCCGATGATTCAGAGGATAGCAAGCACTAAGGGTTTGGGATTGGTGCTTTTGCCGACCAGAGAGCTGGCGCTGCAAATTGATTCTGAACTCCATAAAATCGGCAATTCTCTTGGTCTTAAAACTGTAGTCTTGATCGGCGGAGTTCCTATCAGACCTCAAATAGCGTCTATTCGGAGAAAACCGGATATTATTATAGCAACACCTGGGCGTCTGATTGACCATTTGCATCAAAAAACAGTTAATCTTAAAAATGTAAATATTTTAATTCTTGATGAAGCTGACCGAATGCTGGATATGGGATTTTTGCCCCAAATAAAAGAAATTTTAAGATTGGTGCCAAAAGAACGCCAAACAATGCTTTTTTCGGCTACGATTTCCCCGGAAATCATGAGCATTGCGTCGGCCAATATGAAGCTTCCGATCCGCGTCGAAATAGCTCCCACCGGTACGACGGTTGATAACGTTTCTCAGGATATTTTTATTGTTTCCAAAGAAGCAAAAGTGCGTTTGCTGGAAAAGATTTTGGCCCAGTATTCGGGATCTGCCCTTATCTTTACCAGAACTAAATATGGGGCCCATCGTATTGCCGGAACAATCAGGCAGATGGGCTATTCAGTAGCAGAAATACATTCAAACCGCACCTTTCCACAGAGAAAAAGTGCTTTGAGTGGTTTTAAAACCGGGCAATATCGCGTCTTAGTGGCAACTGATATCGTAGCTAGGGGGATTGATGTAGCCGGAATAGAATTGGTTATAAATTATGATTTGCCTTCGCAAGCGGAAGACTATGTCCACAGGATAGGCAGAACTGCTAGGGCTGGCATGAAAGGCCAGGCTATTTCTTTTGTGATGCCGTCTGAACAGGGAGAAATCCGCGCGATAGAATGGTTAATCCGAAAGAAGCTGAATGTATCTACGCTTCCTGAATTTCCGTCTATGCAATTTGCAAAACCTAGGTTAATTTATTCCAGCAAGAGGCATAGAAGGGGAAGAAGATAAAATCGCCAAAGCGGCAATTTTTTGGCATAATATAAACTAGCGGTTTTTTGTTCGTATAATCTAATTTGTATGATGTTGTCTTGAATCGTGAAAATTATTCAAGTAGAATGAAAATGAAAGATTATTTACTTTAAATTAAATTAATAATATGAAAAAAAAGAAAGCAAAAACAAAGCCGGTTTACCGAAGTGCGATTAGCGGCAAATTTGTTTCAAAGAAATACACCGAAAAGAAACCAAGAGTAACGCTTAAACAAAAGGTAAGGACAGGTAAATAATTATCAACTTGGGGAATTTGGTTAAGCCGCTTTTTCAATAGAGCGGCTTTTTATTTACGTCTCACAATCTATGAGTGGGGGTTATGTCGCACTTTCTATCTCTCTAAGTTATTTGTTGTTCAATA
Organism: bacterium; assembly: GCA_043817685.1. Taxonomy (GTDB): domain Bacteria; phylum Patescibacteriota; class Minisyncoccia; order Minisyncoccales; family RBG-13-42-11; genus JBAZFF01. The sequence goes on from JBDRGQ010000002.1 coordinate 8,944, forward strand.
TAGATGGTCAGATGAACGGGTTTTTTTAGTGTCTATGAGTTATGTGGTATTATAAGGTTACTTTAAAACTTACATAGAGAATGATTAAATAATATGTTAATTGATGATGTTAAAATTAAGGTGAAAGCTGGTAATGGCGGCAAAGGAGCCGTGGCTTTCAGTAAGACTAAAATGACTCTTGGGCCAACTGGTGGAAATGGTGGTCGGGGAGGTAGTGTTTTTTTTGAGGGGGTTTCTGATTTAAGCACCTTGAATCAATTTCGTTATAAAAAAGAACTGTCAGCTGAAAATGGGAAAAACGGTAAAGGGAGACATAGTGATGGTGCGGATGGTAAAGACCTTTTATTGAAGGTGCCTGTGGGTACGGTTATTCATAATTTATCTTTAAAACAGGATTTAGAAATTGTTTCTGTAGGACAGCGCTTGTTAATGGTTGAAGGCGGTAAAGGAGGGTGGGGAAACTTTAAATTTAGATCATCCACTAACACAACTCCTGAGGAATTTAAAGAAGGTTTTTTGGGGGATGAATACGAATTGAGGTTGGAATTAAAGATGATAGCTGATGTTGGATTTATCGGTTTACCGAATGTTGGTAAATCTAGCTTATTGAATGAGCTGACTAAAGCTGATAGCAAAGTGGCTAATTATCCTTTTACAACTTTAAATCCTAATTTAGGAGTTTATTACGAGCTTATTTTAGCTGATATCCCAGGTCTTATTGAAGGAGCTTCTTTGGGTAAAGGTTTGGGCATTAAGTTTCTAAGACATATTGAAAGAACAAAAACACTTTTTCATTTTATTTCAGCTGAGTCCCAAAATCCTTTGGCAGACTACAAAATCATTAAGAATGAACTGGAGGCTTATAACAAGGAGCTTTTATTAAAACCAGAATACATTTTCTTAACCAAAACAGATTTATTTTCTGAAAAAGATATTAAAAAGAAAGTAGCGCTTCTTGAAAAAACAGGGAAAGAAGTATTAGCTATTTCTATTATAGATGAAAAGAGTTTGAAACTTGTTGAGGTAATATTACGGGAAATAATAAAACAAAAGCAGGTGCGTTAAAAATACGTGTTTATGAATAAAGATTTGTTTAGGATAAAAAATCAGCCCACTGGCTAGTTTTTTATTTATGTCTCACAATCTACCAGTGTGGACTAAGAGCCTCCTTAATAAGCATAACATCAGCAATGTTGACATATTTATATATTTACTTGATTTTTCCGTTATTTATTGTAATTTATATTTAGACACGATTGAGGAGGAAAATGTAATGATAGAACTTATATTAACTGCAAGAACAAGAATCCCTCGGTTTATAACCGACCATCCTTCGATGATAACGATTGAGAGGAAGAAGGTAAGGGGAAGAACAGTTCGTTCACTTAAAATTCAAGAAGGAACAGCTTTATTTGGCCCTGGCGGTGTAGTAGATATAAAAATGCCAGTATCCAAATATTTTATAGTTGGCTTCTTAGAGCGAAAGGTCCTTGAAATTCGCGGTTCGGGGGGAAATCTTCTGGCACAGAATTATCTATTGTGTAAGAGATGCTTTACTAATACTGGAGAAATCATGAGTTCTTTTCCATCCACTCTGGTGATTGGAAAATCGAATGTTATAGTAAAGTGTTCAACCTGCGAGGATTCATGGAATTTGGCAAGTATCTAAATAGATATTTTGTATCACTCAAACTCTACTGTAAGTTATTTTTATATTAACTGACGGTAGAGTTTTTTATTTTATGTCTTACAATCTACCTGTTATTATGAGGAACTAAACTTTATTTTTGATGGAAAAAGATGTAATATAAAATTAGCAAATATATAAATTAAAAAGGTAAATGGAGGTTGTTATGACTCTTGTTGAAGCTTGTGATAGGGCTGTAAAAGAGGGTTCGGCCAGAAGAGTTTTCGGCTCAGCTATTGAAATAATTAAACCGATTGACCAAGAAAAATTTCGTCAGTTTGAAGAGAACTATGCTGTAGCAGTAAACCTTAGGGTTCAAAAGAGACGCAGGTCCGAGATAGAGGCCTGGAAGAAATTACAACGTGATGGTCCTTGGTATTTTTAGACGCCATTTGGACTAACGGGGCACGCCCATTTTTTATGGAAACGGCCTCTTTTTTTATGTCTTACAATCTACCAGTGTGGACTAAGAGTCCTCGTAATGATCGAAAACACTACCAAGTTGGACTATCTGCTAATTAAGATTGTTATTAAATTATTTAATTAAGCATTAAGCCAATAAAAAAGAGGGGATTAAGGATCCCCTCATTGAGAATATTATTTGCAGTTGTCTACCAGTTCAGGTCTGGTTCAGAGAAGTCTATATCTTTTCCTTTTAAGTATCCTACAATTTCAGATACTGAACATTTATAGAAATCTTCTCCGTTGACGCAATCGTTTCTGCTTAAATGAAGAACATCATCGTCCGTCATTAGAGCCAGAACAATCGTAGGATCTACTCCCTCAATTAATTCACCTTGGTTTGATAGTAGGGAATAAACTTTTTCAAGAATCTCGGCGCTATTTAAGATGTTAACACGATGATAAACCTCATACATGCTACTCTTGAGTTCTTTGAAAAGCAACGCCTGTTCTGATGTCTCAAAGGAAACTTCGCCTTTTTCTGCTGACTCTTTACACAGCCCGTTTATGAGGAAGTTAAGTCGTTCTCTCTGGTGGTTCCCGCATAAATTAACGAGTTTGGTTATTTGCGGAAAAGAGTTTATATCCAGGATTCTCGTTCTCCTGAAGACATCATTGAAATCAGCTAAAGTGAAACTTATTTTATCGGAATATTTCACTACTTTGGCTTCTTCAGATATTTCCCTTTGAACATCACCCGAATGGAATAAAATCCCTTCCAATACCTGGTGGCTTAGATTAAGTCCTTCTCCGTGTCGTTCGGCGTGTTGCGCTATAATAACTCCGAATGTTGAATGGAGGAAATCTTTCCCGGTGACTTTGGAAATAAATCCTTCGCCCCGGTGACCGAATGGCACGTGACCTATGTCGTGGCCCAGAGCTATTGCCTGACATAAATCTGCATTAAGCCCCAGAACCTTAGAAATGAAAGTAGCGACATTAGCCACATCGTTCGTGTGCGTCTGACGGTCATGTACGTGTGCATTGATATTTTCCGTTAAAACCTGGGTTTTATGCCCGAGTCTTCGGTAGGCCTTGCTGGTTATAATTTTTCCAAATGCGTCTATGGAAAAATCATCTCCCTCTATGCCCATCCAATTATCCTCGTCTTGTTCAAAAGGTATTCTTCTATGTATTGCGCTGTTTGGCGTTTTTTTATCCTCAAGACAATTACGATATTCTATTAGCTTGAACATATGTCCTCCTTATATTTTGAATATTTCAAGCTCTTTTATATTAAAGAGCATTATTACCTAATATTATATTTTAATGATAATTCAAAAAAAGTCAAGATTTGTAAACTTGATTTATTTATGTCTCACAATATACCTTTGTTGACCAAGAGCCTCCTTAATGACCACAACATCAGCAAGGTCGACATATGTAGCTATTGTCACAATACTGGGGTGTTCCGACAAAAGAAGACATAGCTTGACAAATCATATTTATATATGTTATAATATATATAGGAGGAGAATATGATAAAAGTTTTAAACTTATCTATTGTACCTTTACAGAAAATAGAGGCACTTCAAGAAAGATTAGAGGAAATTATTCCCGAAGACGTTCAATCTAATTTACCTGCTATTGAAGTATGGAATCATCCAAATGATGTTCATACTCCAGAAGAGATTGAAAAATTCAAAGCCGATAATCCAGAATTTAACCCAGACAATAGTTTCGGTGAAGAATACGAAGGGAGAATCCTAGTTTATCAGAAAGCTTTCCAGTACAGTGTTTACCAGACTGTAATGGTAGTCATTCATGAAATCGGTCATCTCATGATCGATGGAGGAAGCGAAGAAGGCGCTGATAAGTGGGCATGGGAAAACATTCTAATCTCTCAGAAAAAGGGGAAAGTCTAAATGATAATAATCTCTAAGTAGAAATATCTAGACTTTCCTCTTTATTCCCCTAAGTAAGTGTTTATAGATAAAGATTTATTTAGGATAAGAAATCAGCCCACTGGCTGGTTTTTTATTTATGTCTCACAATATATCTGTAGATTTTGTTAATTGATAAAAACAAAAAAAGTAGTATAGTAATAGATTAGTTCTTTCAGTAGTTAATACTGGGAGTAAAAGAAAGAAAAGAAAGAAGGAGTGTCTATGCATGTTACTGTTAGCTATTTAAAGCAGGAAGAAATGATCGGCGCAAAAAGGATGAAAGAAGCAATTCTGGCAGCCTTGGAAATTGTACCCGGCTTAAGAATCAACCGGGAATGGGACTTATTCAATTTCACCTCCAACCAGAATGGTCAGACCCAGGAAATAAGGGTATTGGTTATTTTGGATACACGTCTTAGTACGGATGAGATTCGTCCCGATATTAAGGAACTCGCCTCAAAAGAAATTCAAAGAGGCTTGGTTTCCATATTAACTCAGCGCGAAATGAGCGACATTCATGTTATAGTCAGAACCCCTGATTCTTCATTAGACGGTCAAACATGCCCATAGAAGTTTAAGATGAGAGGGAAATAAATGTCAAAAGTATCAAAATGTCAGACTCGACGAAAGAGTGAAAAGAAGAAAATAAAAGAAAAGAATAATAATAACAATCATAAAAAATAAACTAACCATTTAATCTGGTTGGCAAGAGGGAACTAAAATTCATTCCCTCTTTTTTTATGTCGTATAATCTACCAGTGTGGACTAGGAGTCCCGTTAATGATCACAACATCAGCAATGTTGATAATACTATTATTGATAATATATTTTTAATAAATCAATTTTATTAATGAGAGTTCAAATCCTAGTATCGAAGCAAATTTAATGTAAATAAAATAAGCCCGTTATTATTTCTTGAATAACGGGCTTTAACATTTGAGTTTACACATCGAATTGGAGCGTCTAATTTTCTTCTAGTTCAATTAAACGAACAAGGGCGGTTCCCAATGGTACCTCAAATCTGTTGGCTAATAATGTTGCGGGTATAAACTGCGCTGGCATTATTAATGTTCTAAATTTTTTTGGCATATTACTGTATTCTCCACGACGTTCCTTAACAAGGAGACGTTTGAATCTACGAAATTCTTGTTCATTTATACCCTCTGCAATAGATAGAACATCATCTATCAGTGGGCTTAATTGTCGTAGACCTTCCACTAATTCATCGTGAGATGATACATTGTCAAGAAAATAGACGTAGTTATTTGCTTCGAAATCATAAATATCAGCTCCCGTATCACCAAATAGCTTTTCGGATAAGAACCAGGCTTCGTTTTCTCGTTCACTAAGCGACCATCTTATCTTCACATCTCCAAGCAGTTTTTCCATTTTATGTCCCTCTCTTTATTATGTTTATTATGTTTGTGCTATATATTTATTATCACATTTAACATTTTATTTCAAACAGGTTCTAGTATTGTCTATCCATGAGAGTTGATATTTCAATGTCGGATAATATTAATTCCGTGACAAAGTAGGGGTGTTTTAACGGACATTCTACCAGTGTGGACTAAGAGCCCCCTGAACCACTAGAACATGAGCAAAGTCGACATATATATATCACGATATTAGAATAAGTTAGTTGTAATTTAGTTAGAAGAAGTTGTATTGACTTTTTCTATTAATTAATTATGATATAAGAAGAAAGCAAGGAGGAAATCACCCTTCTTTTAAAATAAAACATACTCAGCTGTATAAGGAGGTAAATAATGGTTGATACAAAAAGAGGATATTTCCCAGAAATGATGTGCAGTGATTGCGGCGTTAAGGGGTGTAGTTTTATCCATAACGGTGATACGGTACCGGAAGGCACCTTGGGATGCTTTTGTTCTGAATGCTGGACTGCAAGAGTGATAGATTTCAATGAAACCGGGATCACGAAGCCCTTGGGGACAGTCTGGCGACTTATGCCGCAAGAATTTGTTGACAAAGCCATAAGAGTCCAAACCGGGAGCGGAGCGGTTTACATGCTGGGCGAACCTCTAAAAGAGACATCTTCTCTTGTTACGCCTATTCAGAAACAGCTCGCCCTGCACAGGACAGTCTTAAAGGAAGGAATAAATCTTTCGTTTACCCACGCCGCAATAATGCTATTGCGTATCGGTGAATCAATGTTTTTAACCTATTTTAATAAAGAAGAGCTTCAAAAACTTAAAAATCTTAAAACGGTTAAAAACATCTGGGCACGGGCAGATGTTTATCACACCACACCCGTCGTTTCCATAAGCTGTTCGGAAACAAAAGACGGAATGGTCAAAACGGTTGCGCAATCGGAAGACATTAAAAGGATGATGAAAAGTTTGTTTGGATAGACCCTAAGCGGGTGGTCAAATAGGCGTTGGTAAATATCAGCGCCTTTTTTATGTCTCACAATCCATTTGTTCGGGATGTTGTGCGACGAAAACACCATCAAATGACGGGCA
>JBDRGQ010000003.1:0-29668 GCA_043817685.1 bacterium
GAGTTCGAATCTCGGCACCCCGACAAGAATTATGGTTATAAAAAGAGCATTAAAAGCATTCAGGAACGGAGAATTTAGGATAAGTAAAAATCTTTATCTTGTTTCTGCTGCTATCACAATTTTGACAATGGTTATGTTGGCAACGGAGTTTTTCAGCCGTTGTGCTTTTCCTTCAACCAAGATACCTCTTTTCTATCTCGGGCTTTTGATTATTTATTCTTTGCACAAAGAATTAATCAGATGGCTCGGTGAGAATAAAGTAGAAAGACAAGGAGAATTGTTTGTTTACGCTTGGATAATATTTACCACTTGTCTTTATGTTATTTCTTTTGCCAGCAAACAATATTTTACTTCTGCAGACAATGGAGGATGTGAAAGCGCTTTAGTTTCCTCTTGCATTCTTACCTTGGAAGTTTTATTAATCTTTTTATTAACCAGAGCTTCGAAGTTTTTGAAGCTGGCTAAGAAAAAATAAAATGTCAGAATCTAAAAAACCAATAAGCATAGTGGTGGACGAAGCAGCGGATTTGCCCAAGGAAATTATTGGAAAATACAATATTACCGTTGTTCCTCTAAATGTTTTTTGGCCAGAGATAGAAAATGTTCCTGGGGATAATTTTTTTCAAAGAATTAGAGAATTAGAAAAAAGAGGAGATAAAAGTTTTGCCAAAACTTCCCAGCCTGCTCCCCAGAAGTTTATAGAGGCTTTTTCTAAACAATTGGAATCTTTTGAAAAAGTGATTTGTCTTACTATCACTTCCAAGCACTCGGGAACTTTTAATTCTGCTTGCCAGGCTAAAAGATTTATGGGGGAGAAGGCGAATAATATCTATGTTATAGATTCTTTAAACGGTAGCTCGGGTTTAAGTCTTATAGCTTTAAAAGCAGCAGCTTTTGTTAAAAAAGGATTATCGATAGAAGAGATTTTAAATAAAATCCAAAAAGCTATTTCAGAAACAAAGCTTTATGTTATTCTAGACAGCCCTAAGAGGTTGGAAGCTTCTGGAAGAATATCTCCCACAGTAACCAGTTGGTTGGTAAAAATGCAGAACATAGGAATAAGACCTATTATAGGTTTAAAAGATGGGAAAATATCTCCTATCGGAATTAAAACTGGAGCTAAAGATGTTCCGACGGCAATGTTTAAAGAATTAGAGTCAAAGACTAAATTTTTAAGAAATAAAGGAAAAGAAATAGATATAGTCATTACGCATTGCGACAATTTAGAAAGAGCGGAAAAAGTTAGAGACTTAATAAAATCTAATTTAAAAAATGCGAATGTAGTTTTTATTAATATAACAGATAATATTTTAGGCGCAGTATTAGGACCTGATTCTTTAATTCTTGGATGGACTCCAAAAGAATAACTCAAGGGCCTGTGGTTCAGTGGTAGAGCGTCTCGTTCGCATCGAGAAGATCGTGGGTTCGATTCCCACCAGGTCCAAATATATTATGAGCAGTTTAATTTGGATAATAATCAGCTACTTGTTGGGATCTATTCCTTTTGGATATTTGATTTCCCGTTTTTCTGGGAAGAATATTTTAGAAATAGGATGGAAAAAAACCTCTGGGTCTAATGTTTTTAAGAACGTTGGAAAATGGCAAGGAATATTAACTGGACTTTTAGATTTAGGAAAAGGATCTTTAGCTGTATTAATAGCTAGACAATTAGGATTATCCTTAGAAATTCAAATATTAGCAGGAACAGCTGCCATGATTGGTCATAATTGGTCAATTTTTTTAAACTTTTCGGGAGGCAGAGGAATAGGAACTTTTACTGGAGTTCTTTTGGTTTTATCTCCTAAATTATTTGTTCTGGGATTTTTTCTTATGCTTCTTTTTGCTCTTTTGTGGAGTTCTGCAATAGCAACTTTAATTCTTTTTATTCTGTTGATAGTGTTTTTTATTAATCCTCCTGGCTTTTTGCCTTTAATAGAATTTCAATCTACAGGAATGCTGGCAATATTTTGTTTGCCATTCGTTCTTTTAAAAAGATTGAGTCCGTTGAAAGAATTGGCGGATAATCAAAAAAAAGTATTTTTAATATTTACCCGCCTTGTTTTTGATGATGATGGAATAGTGGGGTTGAAGCTGAATAAAAAGAATTCTAAAAAACTAATTAAACCTTTAACAAATACGGTAATGGTTCCTTCCAAGTTTGGTTGGAGAGCGGCTAAATACGGAGCGGATTTAACTAAAAGCGGAATATTGGCGGCAAAAAAAGGAATGGAAAAATACGTTTTAGGACAGAATGAGATTGTTATTTTGGAACTTAAAGTGGATGATTTTAAAAAGATGATGATAGCCGCTGCAAAGAAAATAGTTATCCATCAAGAAGATATAAACAAAATAAATGTTTTTCCTGTAGCTGATAAAGACACAGGCTACAATATGGCAGCCACTCTTTTGGGGGTAGAGGGGACTGTATCTAGGAGAGAATACACTGATTTTAGAGAAATGACAGAAGATATAAAAGATGCTGCTATGGTTAACGCTAGAGGGAATGCAGGGATGATAATAACAGGATATTTCGTTGAAGTTTTAGACAGGATAAAGCATCTTGAAACAATAGATGCTTTTCATTTGGCATTAGCCATGCAAAGAGGGATAAAAGCAGCTCGTTTATCTATTATTGAGCCAGTAAATGGAACTATTTTAGACACTATTGAAGCTGCTGGAGAAAAAGCTTATGAAATGACGAAAAAGAACGGAGAAAAAAACATAATCAAAGTTTTAGAAGAATCTTTAAAATCAGCAAAGCACGCTCTGGAAACTACTCCCGAGAGACTCCCTATTCTTAAAAAGAATAATGTGGTGGATGCAGGAGCCTTAGGTTACGTTAAGATATTAGAAGCTTGGCTAGACAGTTTAAAAGGAATAACTATTGAAGCTCTGGAAAACCAAACTTCTTTTGACCAACCCCAAACTGAAGAAGAATTAACTTTTAGATATGAAATAGTAGCTACTTTTGAAAAACCTGATAAATTTGATTTAGATAATTTTAAAAAAGAAATAAATTCTTTAGGCGATAGTTCGGAAGTATTAGACGTTAATAATAAGGTTAAATTCCATATCCATACCAATAAACCTGAATCAGTAATAGAAAAACTAAAAGATTTTCCTGGAATAGATTATAGGTTAGAAGATATGCAGAAAGAAAAAGTAAAAGCAGGAAAGAAACCATTGGGATTGGTAGTAGGAGAAACCTCTAATTTGCCAAAAGAATACATAAAAGAGCACGGGATAGAAGAAGTACCTTTTTTCTCTAGGTTTCCTGACGGAGAAATAATACATTCTAAAGAAGAAATATTCCCGAAAATGAAAGAAGCTCTGGAAACAGGAAGGCCTCTTCCCAGCACTTCTGCTCCTCCTTTCAAGGATTTTTTGAAAGCCTATAATAGTGCTTTTGAAAGATTTGAAAACATATTAGTAATAACCGTATCTTCAAAACTTTCTGGAACTTATAGTTCTGCCAGAATAGCTAGGTCTACTTTTAAGAAACCCAATAAGCTACATATATATGTATTTGATTGTTTTGCTGTAGAAATAGCAGAAGGTTTAATAGCTATGAAGGCCCAGGAATTGATAGACCAAAGAAAGGAATTGAAGGAAGTGATAAAAGAGCTAGAAGAATTTTCTCCAAAAGTTAACTTAATAGGATTATTTAGTGATATTAGATATTTGGTAAAAGGAGGCAGATTTAATCTTCCAAAACCCCTTTTAGGTCCTATACGCCTTATACAAAAATTAGGACTCCATCTCTTAATCAAACTGAAAAACGGAGAAATAAAACCAGATGGAGCTTATTTCGGAAAAGATATGGCAGAGATGGTTTTCAAAAAGATAGAAAAAATAACCAAAGGGGAAAAAATAAAAATGGCTATAGCTCATGCTGACAATTTAAAAGCTGCCCAAAAACTTAAAAAATTATTGGAAGAGAAGTTAAAAGCAGAAGTTTTATTTACGTCTCAAGTTTCTGCTGTTATTGGAAATCATTCCGGCCCAGGAGCCATAATCGTTTCGTGGTACTTGGTTGACAAGTAAGCTTTATCTGTTAAAATAAACACAGTCCGCAACTTGCGGGCATATTTTTTAAAAAATAGACACAAATTTATGGATATCAAAAATTTTCATTCAGCAATCTCCCAAATAGCGGAGGAAAAAGGAATTTCTGCTGACAAGGTTATGGAAACCATAGAAATGGCTATTGCCGCAGCCTACAAGAAAGACTACGGGAAAAAGGGGCAGATGATAAAAGCTAAACTCGATTCAAAAACGGGTTCAGTTAAGTTTTGGCAGATAAAACAGGTTGTAGAAGAAAAGATGCTTTATACAGAGGAAGAGTTGGAGCAAATGAAAGATAGTAAGGAAGAAATAAAGGAAGAGGATAAGAAAATCCGTTTCAGCCCCGAAAAACACATAATGTTGGATGAAGCTAAAAAACTAAATTCTAAAATTAAGGTCGGGGAAGATTTAGAAACGATTTTAGAAACAAAGGAAGACTATGGAAGAATAGCTGCCCAGACAGCCAAACAAGTAATTCTCCAAAGAATAAGGGAGGCTGAAAAGGAAAGCGTATTTAGCGAATATAAATCCAAAGAGGGAGAATTGATTTCAGGAGTTGTCCAAAGGATAGAAGGCAGGAATATTCTCTTAGATCTCGGGAAAACCTTGGGGATATTGCCTAGAGAGGAACAAGTCCCTGGAGAATTTTACAGGCCAGGACAAAGAATAAAAGTCTTTGTTTTAAAAGTGGAAGACTCTTCCAGGGGTTCCGTTGTTTTTCTTTCAAGAATCTATCCCAAGATAATTTCAAAATTGTTTGAATTGGAAGTTCCGGAAATTGCTTCAGAACAAGTACAGATAAGGTCCATTGCCAGGGAAGCAGGCTCCCGTTCTAAAATAGCTGTTGAATCCAATCAAGAAGGAATAGATCCAATAGGAGCTATGGTTGGACAAAAGGGAACCAGGGTTATGGCAGTGATAAACGAACTTGGGGGAGAAAAGATAGATATTATTGAATATGATGACGAACCAGATAAATACATAGCCAATGCTCTTTCTCCAGCCAAAGTTTTGGAGGTTAAAGTTTTGCCAAAGAATAAAGCTCAAGTAACTGTTCCAGACGACCAGCTGTCTTTAGCCATTGGGAAAAATGGACAAAATGTAAGGTTAGCGGCCAAGCTAACTGGTTGGAAAATAGATATTAAAAGTCCTGATGGAGAAATAGTTTCTAGTGAGGATGGAACTAAACAGGATAAAGAAGTAGAAGAGGTTGAAGAAATTAAAAAAGAAAAAAAAGAAACAAAAAAAGAAGTTAAAAAAGAAAAAGTTAAGAAAACAAAAAACAAAAAAGAATAATTAAATATTATGTTGTTAATACCAATTATAATTTCCGTATTTTCTTTATTTTTTGCTTTTTTCCTCATCAGAGAAATAAATAAATCAAAATCTGGTGAAGGAAAAATGGCTGAAATCTCCCAAGATATTAAAGAGGGAGCAGTAGCGTTTTTAAAGAGGCAGTACAAAACAGTGGCCGTGGCAACCGTTGTTATATTCGCGCTTCTTTTTATTTTTCTTGGCTTTAACACAGCTTTAGGATTTTTAATTGGAGCTGTAGCTTCCGGATTCTCAGGATATCTTGGGATGATGGTTTCTACTAAAACCAACGTTAAAGTAACAGAAGCTGCAGAAAAAGGATTAAAAGGTGCTTTTAATTTGGCCTTCAAAGGAGGTTCTGTTACGGGATTTTTAGTAGTGGGCTTGGGGTTACTTTCTGTCTCAGGATTCTACCTTTTGACTAATGATTTAAAAGCCTTAATCGCTTTAGGATTCGGAGGGAGTTTAATTTCAATATTTGCTAGATTGGGCGGAGGAATTTATACCAAAGCCGCAGACGTAGGAGCTGACTTAGTGGGCAAGATAGAAAAAGGGATACCAGAAGACGATCCGAGAAATCCTGCAGTTATTGCAGATCAGGTTGGAGATAACGTCGGAGACTGTGCGGGAATGGCAGCAGATTTGTTTGAAACATATGTTGTTACTATAATTGCTGCTATGGTTTTGGGGTCTTTGATGTTTCCTAATATGGTTCAGGCGATTTTACTCCCTTTGATTTTAGGATCAGTCGCAATATTAGCTTCAATAATCTCTACTTTTTTTGTCAGACTTCCGAAATCAAATTCAATTATGAATGCTTTGTACAAAGGAATTATTGTGTCAGGAGTTTTGTCTGCTATTGGATTCTTTCCGGTAATATCAGATTTTTGTGAAAGTTTCGGAATTCCTTATTTAAACTTATACGTTCCAGCTCTAATAGGATTATTGGTGGCTGGCGGAATGTTTATTATTACCGAATATTACACTTCAAAAGACTATTCTCCAGTAAAGAATATTGCTAAAGCTTCAGAATCAGGGCACGGAACAAATATTATTACTGGTTTGGCAGTAGGGATGAAGTCAACCATTTTTCCCGTTATTCTAATTTCTATTGGAGTATTGGTTAGTTTCTGGTTGGGAGGTATGTATGGCTTGGCAATTGCTGCCGTAGCTATGCTTTCTTTAACAGGCCTTATTATCGCAATGGATTCTTACGGGCCCATTACTGACAATGCGGCAGGCATAGCTGAAATGTCGGGATTGCCTTTAGAAGTTAGAGAAATCACAGACGCTTTGGACTCTGTTGGAAATACCACTAAAGCAGTCACTAAGGGTTATGCCATAGCCTCAGCAGGCTTGGCAGCTTTGGTTTTGTTTTCCGCTTACACCCAGGAATTATTGAATATTGGAAAACAAATTCAGTTTGTTTTGGAGGATCCAAAAGTTCTTATAGGATTGCTGTCTGGTGGAGTAATAGCCTACTATTTTGTTGCCCTTTCGATGGAGGCAGTTGGTAAGGCTTCTGGTAAAGTGGTGGAAGAAGCGAGAAGACAGTTTAAAGAAATCAAAGGAATTATGGAAGGAACGGCAAAACCCGATTATTCCAGTTGTGTTGATATTGTTACTAAAGCTGCCTTAAAAGAAATGTTATTACCTGCTTTGCTCCCAGTAGTCTTTCCTATTTTGATTGTTATCCTCTTGGGGCCTGAAGGACTGGGAGGATTATTAATCGGATCTTTAGTTGTCGGAATATTTTTGGCAATTCAAATGACTTCAGGCGGTGGAGCTTGGGATAATGCAAAGAAATATATAGAAGATGGAAACTACGGAGGCAAGGGTTCCTTTGCCCACCAGGCAGCTGTTACTGGAGATACCGTGGGGGATCCTTATAAAGATACCGCGGGTCCGGCCATTAACCCGATGATTAAAATATTGAATATCGTTGCGCTTTTAATTGTTGGATTCTTGGCATAAAAAACGCCTCAATCCGTAGAAAGAGACGTTAGGAAAACCAGGATAAAAAGAAATCTATCCCAAAATATTCAGCCAAGACTATGCCGAATATATGAGGGACATTTACGGCCGCTATATACCAATGGCCGTATTTTAGTTTCCTGGCTCCCAAGACAGCGGTTGCAGATAGATCTGTGTATGGTACTGGGGCGAGGATAATGGCCAAGAGAGGTATAGTTCCTCTTTTGGATAACCATCCTAGGAATTTTTGTTTTCTGTGGCTGGTGAAATGGTTAAGGCTATCATACCCGCTTCTTTTTTTCATGGTTCTCACGAAAAGTAGCTGTTTTTCTGAAACGGAAATTTTTACTCCTTTTGTAAGCTGTTTTTTAATCCAGGAGAAACCTTTTCCAATCAGAATCCGGAAGCCCCAAAAACCGAAATATACGGAAAACATTTCTACCGTAGATATCCCAAAACATATTAAGAGAGCTTCTCCAAAGGGTTTTCCGTTTGAGAACCAGAAGCCTGTTGCTCCGTAGAAGTTTAACCAGAATGGCATGACTTCAGAAAACATCCGGACAGGAGATCTTACTGCAGCAAAAGGAAGAATCGTGCATAATAACAAAAATATAATGAAAATCTTTCTTTCTAGCGGCGAATCTTTGAATCTGGTTAACAAGCTAACCTCCTTGTAAACGATCTTAAGTTATAAATAACATAATTGGGATAAAAAGCCAGATATTGACCAAAGATAGAATTAACTTTATAATAATTAAAGATGAAGAAAAAACTTATCTGCTCAATAAAACTAAAGTTTCATTTCGACCACCGATTTTACTTGTAAAATCTCGGTATATGAATTTAATTCCTACAGTTATAGAAAAATCACAATACGGGGAAAGAGCCTACGATATATATTCAAGGCTTTTGAAAGATAGAATAATTTTTCTTGTTGGTCCTATTTTAGACTCTGTGGCAAATGCAGTAATTGCCCAGCTTTTATTTTTAGCTTCTCAAGATCCTAAAAAAGATATCCAGCTTTACATTAATAGTCCCGGAGGATCAGTCACGGCAGGCATGGCAATATATGACACTATGCAGTACATAAAACCGGATGTTTCCACGGTTTGTGTAGGGATGGCAGCTTCCATGGGGGCAGTTTTATTGGCTGCGGGTGCCAAGAAAAAAAGATTTGTTCTGCCCAACTCTCAGGTTTTATTGCATCAAGTAGCTGGTGGAGTAACTGGAGAAGCGGTGGAGATTGAAATTACCGCAAAACAAATAATTAAAATAAGGGAAAAGTTAAATAATATTTTGGCAAAACATACAGGACAACCGTTATCTAAGATAGAAAAAGACACGGATAGGGACTTCTATTTGTCCGCTCAAGAATCTAAAGAATATGGAGTGGTGGATGAAGTGATAAACAACAAGAAATAGCTTGGATTTTTTAAACTCTCGCTCTCAGGATTTTCTTATTTATATATATAAGGTAAAATATTATTAAAGAATTATTAATATGATAATTCAAAAGAAAGCTTTACTCATCTTCATTTTAATAATCTCACTTCTTATCATCGGCGGTCTTATTTATTATTTCGTCATCAAGTCTGAATTAGAAAAAGAGACTCCCCTGATAGAAGAAAAAACATTAGAAGAGAAGTTAAAAGATACGACAGCTCCCGCGACCGGGGAGAAGTCGCAGGTTTCAGAAGAAACAATTAAGTCTTTAACGGCCCCCTCGAGGGGAGAGGTGTCGGAAGATATTATCCAAAGGTTAACCGCTCCCCAGCAATAAAAATTAACTGAGTTAAATAATATGCAAAAACAAGTATCACCAAAAATTATAGCTCTAACTTTCGGAGTTTTAGTTATCTCCTTTTTAGCTGCCTTTTACGTTGTAGCCTGGCAGGAGCCAAGCCAAGTACCGCCTGAAGGCAATGTTTCTATGCCTCTCAATGTTGGTCCATCTGGTCAAGCCAAAGAAGGCGGGTTGATTCTAAATACTGGAGGAGCGCTAATCGGTCTAATCGTTGATACGGGTCAGACAATTTTAAAAAGCCTAGCTACTCCTTTTGTTTTCGATTCTAGCAGTCGTCCCGATTCTCCAGAAACTGGCCAATTCTATTTCGACCAGAATAATCATTATTTTTATTATTATAACGGTATAACGTGGATGAGAATTAAAGCCATTTCCTTAGCTGACGATGTTTGTTTTGATATAGCTGACAATACTCAGGTTCCGGGTTGCGATGGAACTTGCCAGGCTTGCCAAGGTGGAGTTTGTGGTGTAGCCGATGTCAATACCGATCCGGGAAATCAGTGCTCGGTTAGTAGCTGCGGCATAGTGCGAAATTCAGCAAGTAATGAAAGTTGCCAGACCAAATGTAGTCAGCGGAACAACAAAAACGGCCTGTGCAGCGGAAGTGAGGCTTGCCAGATCGGAGGCGCTTGTTCATGCGTCGATGTGGGCACAGATGCGCAGGCAACCAATAACAAGTACTGGGATAACCAAGGGGCGACATGCGGCTCGGTCAACGCGACATGCGCCACAGTCATGATTGTCGACAGCGGGCCGTGCGGAGACATTCCCGCGTGGGTGACGAATTGTAAATGCCAATAATTAGGCTTTTTAGAGGGAAATTGGTCAATCCTATTTTTCATTAAATCTATGAAAAAATTAATATTTTTAATAATTCCTTTAATAGCTTTTGGTTTTTTTTTGACAAGCGAGGTAAAAGCTGGAGTAGAAGATAATGTTTTCGGTTATGCTTGGTCGGAAAACATCGGCTGGATTAGTTTTAACTGCACAAATCAAAGCAGTTGTGGAACTGCAGATTATGGAGTAAATATTGATCAAAATGGCAAATTTTCCGGTTATGCTTGGTCAGAGAACATAGGATGGATTGATTTTTCTCCTCCTTCCCCTTATCCTGCCTTTCCGAACTACTCAGCCAAAATAATAAATGGAGATCAGATTGTTGGTTGGGCTAGAGCTTTGTCTTATGGAGATGGCTGGGATGGTTGGATAAATATAGATGGGGATGATTATGGAGTTTCTATAGATATGGGCAATGGTGAATTTTCCGGTTATGCCTGGTCCGATATGGTGATAGGCTGGATTAATTTTAACGGAACAAATTATGTAGTTACCACGTCTTTTATTTCCAATTCTCCTCCGGAAAAACCTATAATTCCTGCAGAGAATGTTACTTGGTCTTCTGGATGTACCTATAATATGGCCATCCCCACTTTTTACTGGGAGTATAGCGATGAAGATAATTTTCCTTTAGGGAAAGATCCTCAATCTTCTTATCAAATAAGAATAGACAACGATACCAATTTTGAAACAGACGGTAGCGGAAATCCAATACTGGACGAAGACGAATTCACCTGTGCAGGAGCAGTCTGTTTAGGAGGTTCTTCCACTTCCTTTTCTCCATTAGTTTCAGACTGGATAGATTGGGCAGACCACAGCACTATCTATTACTGGAAAGTAAGAGTCAAAGACTCAAACAATAGCTGGAGTTTCTGGTCAGACACAGTATCCTTTACCACTCCTCTGCATACTTACCCTGAACCAGACTTTATTCATACTCCAGAATCTCCATCTGCCCAAGAGGAAGTATCTTTTACAGACTTATCTACCTGCTACAATTCTCTAAACCAGCCATATTTCTGTAATGCTAATGGTTCTAATAGATACCTTTGGACTTTTGGAGATGGAGAAATCTGTGATTCTGATACAAATAGTTCCTGTAGGGGAAGTGTTATTCATGCTTATTCTGAAGCTTTAGAATATACAGTAACTCTTCAGATAACAGACAATGTGGGCACCTGCTCTACTCAGGGAGATACGCCAATTAATACGACCTCTCCTTTGCCGGAATATCAGGAGGTTCCGCCAGTTTTCTTTATTAATAAATTTTTGGCAAAAGTATTTAATTCTTTCAAAAATTTGATATTCTTTTGATAATATGAAGATAAAATTATTTCTGATAAGTATTATTAGTTTATTGCCAATTGGGACAATTAAAGCGGCTATAGTCCCTTGCGGAGAATCTGGAAATCCCTGCAAACTCTGTCATTTATTTGTAATGCTGGACAATATATTGGATTTCATTTTTATTGATTTGATTCCTCCCATCGCAGTTTTAGCGATTCTTATTGGAGGAATATATTTTTTTGTTTCTTCTGGCAATCCTCAAAATATAGCCAAAGCAAAGGGAATCCTGACCGCAGTTGCTATAGGATTATTAATAATTTACGGATCTTGGTTACTAGTAAACAGTTTTTTCTTGGTAATAGGAGTGAACGAATGGACTGGATTGGATAGTTGGTTTGAATATCCCTGCGAATAAGTAAATATTTTTAGATAGAATAGCCAAGAGAAGACTTCGGTCGATGAATCTTTAGATTCATCTTCATCTTCGCTCACTTTAAGTGGGCGAATCTTTTTGACAAAATCTAAAAACCTGGTAGAATTAGAAACGTAAACATTAATCTTGGATTTTGGAATTCAACCATATAAACCTATGATGAGTAGGACAAAAATCGAAAATTTCCAATTTTCAAACTTGAAGTATGAATCAATTTATCCCATTAATAGTGGGTGTAATAGCTTTGACTTTGGGGTCAATTTTGGGCTATTATGCCAGGCAATCAATAGCAAAGAAACAAGCAGGAACTTTAGAAGCCAAACTTCAACAGAAAGTATCGAAAGCCAAAGAAGATTCTGAGACCTTACTATCCGGGGCGAAAGCTAAGGCGGAAACGGCCATAGAAAAGGCCAAAAAAGAAATAGACACTCGCAGATCCGAACTCTTTCAAACAGAGAAACTTTTGCTTAAGAGAGAGAGTGCCTTAGATCAAAAAGTGTCCAATCTTGAAACAGAGCAAAAGGAGTTTCAAGAGAAAGTGGAAAAAGTGAAAGAAATAAAAGAAAATTTAGAAAAGGCTACAGAAGAAACAGTCCAAAAGCTGGAAAAAATAGCCAAGCTTACCAAAGAAGAAGCAAAAGAAGAATTATTAAAAACTTTGGAGAAAGAACAGGAGCAGGATTTAGAAGAAAGAATAAGGAAAATAGATAAAGAAGGCTGGGAAAGGTTTGAAGGAAAAGCAAAGGAATTATTAACTATAGCAATTCAAAAATGCGGCTTAAGCCAGGCTCAAGAAATAACAACCACAACAGTTAGCCTCCCTTCAGAAGAAATAAAAGGAAGAATTATTGGTAAAGAAGGAAGGAATATTAGAACATTGGAAAGATTAACAGGAACAGAAATAATAGTGGATGAGACCCCAGAGGCTGTGGTTATCTCCGGGTTTGATCCTATTCGTAGGCAGACAGCCAAACTTGCTTTAGAAAAACTTATCCAGGACGGCAGAATACAGCCCGCCAAGATAGAAGAACAGGTTCAAGCAGCAGAAAACGAGATAGTGAAACAAGTGAAAGATGCCGGAGAAACAGCTATTTACGATACTGGGATAATAGGATTAGACGTTAAGCTGACTCAATTATTAGGAAGGCTTAAATTTAGAACCAGCTTTGGGCAGAACGTCCTTTTGCATTCAATAGAAGTTTCCCATCTATCTTCAGCCTTAGCAGCCGAAATTGGAGTAGATGTCTCAGTCTGTAAAAAAGCTGGATTATTGCATGATATCGGAAAGGCAGTAGACCATCAGGTTGAAGGGTCTCATGTTGATATAGGTGTTAGGATTTTAGAGAAGTTCGGAGTAGAGAGGGAAATAATAACTGCTATGAAATCCCATCATGAGGATTATCCTTATGAAACTTTGGAATCCATTATTGTTCAAGTAGCAGATCAAATTTCAGGAGCTAGACCAGGAGCTAGGAAAGACACATTGGAGAATTACTTAAAGAGACTAGGAGAACTAGAAAACTTAGCTTTAACTTTTGAAGGCGTTGATAAGGCTTGGGCTTTGCAAGCTGGAAGAGAAATCAGAGTATTTGTAAAACCAGAAGCAATTAGTGATTTGGAAGCAAGAAGTTTGGCTAAGTCTATAGCCAAAAGAATACAGGAAGAGCTTAGATATCCTGGAGAGATAAAAGTTAACGTTATAAGGGAGACTAGAGTGATAGAATACGCAAAATAATCTTGTTAACAAGCAAAAAAGGCATCAAAACGGTGCTTTTTTGCTTGGGAGCGAAGAAGAGTGTTTTTTCTTTACTCTGCGATATTGCTTGAGCGGGTGAAGGGAGTCGAACCCTCGTCTACTCCTTGGAAGAGAGTTATAATGCCGTTATACGACACCCGCCTGTCGGGGTACTCAGATTCGAACTGAGACTAAATCCTCCCAAAGGACTCGTGCTACCATTACACTATACCCCGAGACAATTCGTATTTTACTCGATTTTTCTCTTTTGGTCAATTTGTTTGTATGATATACTTATTTAATGACTTTCAAGGAAATTTCCGAGCAATTAAATCTAAATAAGCAGTGTAAAAAATACGGATTATCTCTTTGGCAATGTCCTCAATTTCTTTTTTTAGTAATGGGGATAATAATAATTTTTTCTAGTTTGGTCACCTATGCCATAGGAACCAGATATATAGATAATCCTTATTTAGTCGCTTTGATAGTTATTTTCACCACTTTGGCCTTGTTCGTTATAGCTGTTACCATATCTAAAAACTTTGAAAGATTGGCAGAAACAAATAAAATGAAATCAGAATTCGTCAGCGTTGTTTCCCATCAATTACGGGCACCTCTGTCTAATTTAAAATGGGCTATAGAATTTATTATGGATTCTTACAGGGCAGAAAATGTTTCAGAAAAACAGCTAGAATACATAAATATTTTAAAAGAAAATACTGACAGAATGAGCGAATTAGTCTCTGATTTATTGATTGTATCTAGAATAGAACAAGGGAGATTACCGACCAGAATAGAAAAAGTTTCTTTAAAAGAAATGACTGAAAAAACGCTTAAGGGGATAGAAATATTTGCCAAAGCGTCTAATGTAACTATTTCTTTGGAAGCTGCTAAAAATTTACCGAAAATTTCTTTAGATATTTCTCAGATAAAATTGGTGATAGAGAATCTTCTAGATAATGCTATAAGATATTCAAGAGAAAAAGGGAAAATTAGTATTAAAATAAATAAAAAAGATAAGTATTTATATTTTGAAATAAAAGATAACGGAGTGGGAATTCCTTTTAGCGACCAAAAATACATTTTCCAAAAGTTTTTCCGTTCTGGAAATGCTTTGAGACATAAAACAGAAGGGTCGGGCTTAGGCCTTTACATAACTAGGTCAATCATTAAGAAGCTCAGAGGCAAAATTAAATTTGAAAGTGAAGAAGGTAAGGGGTCGACCTTCTGGTTTATTTTACCAATTAAATAAATATAAATTATGGCTAAAAAAATATTAATAATAGAGGATGAATCAGCTCTGCA
The DNA here is from genome assembly GCA_043817685.1 of bacterium. GTDB lineage: Bacteria > Patescibacteriota > Minisyncoccia > Minisyncoccales > RBG-13-42-11 > JBAZFF01. The sequence continues at coordinate 14,755 of JBDRGQ010000003.1, forward strand.
AAAAACACTAGGAGATTTTTTAGGAGGAAAAGGATATGAAACCATTTCTGCTCTAAATGGAGAATTGGGATTGGCCTTGGCTAAAGAGAAAAAGCCGGATTTAGTTCTTTTGGACTTAATCTTACCTAAGATTAACGGGTTTGATGTACTAAAACAGCTTAAAGAAGATGAAGGAACAAAAGCTATTCCAGTTATCGTTTTGACTAATCTCGAAGGAATGGCCGATATAGATAAGGTAATAGGATTGGGAGCTACAACCTATTTGGTTAAGACAGATTATAAATTAGAAGATGTTCTAAATAAAATTAAACAAACTTTAAACGAATAATTCATGCGAGTAGAGCCCCAACAATTAAAGGCTTTTTTACTGGACGCTAAATTGATAACAGCTAAACAATTTGAAGACTCAGAAAAGATAGCTAAAAAGAAGGGTCAAACGGTAGAAGACGTTTTGGTTTTAGAAAAGATAGTTCCAGAAGAAGAAATGGTTAAAATGAAAGCTTATATTTTGGGAATTCCCTTTGTTAATTTAGAAAAAGAAAAAATAGAGGATAAAGTTTTAAAAATAATACCAGAGCCCATAGCTCGTTCAAATAACATAGTAGCTTTTAGAAAAAATGCAAATGTTTTAGAAGTAGCTATGTTAGATCCTGAGGATTTAAGAACTATAGAATTCATCAAAAAAACAGCAAATTATAAAATTCTTCCCAGGTTAACCACTCCAGAAAGTATTAAAAATGTTCTTGGCCAATATCAAGAAACCTTAGAAGCAGAATTTGGAGATATCATTAAAAAAGAAGCTATCGACATAAAAGTCAGTAAAGATAGGGAAACGCCAGAAGACCAAAAAGATTTAAAGAAAATGGCAGAAGATTTGCCAGTAGTTAGGATAGTGGATACGTTATTAAAGCACGCTATTTTAGAAAGATCCTCAGACATTCATATAGAACCCACTAAAAAGGAAGTTATTGTTAGATACAGAATAGATGGATTATTGAGAGACGCCATGACTCTTCCTATGCAGGCCAGTTCTGGTATCGTAGCTAGAATAAAAGTTTTATCTAATTTAAAACTGGACGAACATAGACTCCCCCAAGATGGGAGATTTAAAATAGAGACAGAGGATTATAAGTATTCTGTTAGAGTGTCGATCCTTCCCGTGTTTGATGGAGAAAAGATAGTGCTTCGTATGCTGGCGGAAACTACTAAAGCTTTAACTCTGGAACAATTGGGTTTGAGGGGAGAGGCATTGGAAAGAGTAGAAAATAATCTAAAAAAACCGACAGGAATGATTTTAATTACTGGTCCTACGGGTTCAGGTAAAACTACAACTCTTTATTCTATGATGGAAATATTAAATATCCCCGGAGTTAATATTTCTACTGTGGAAGATCCAGTGGAATATAGGATGCCAAGGATTAATCAAACTCAAGTTAATCCTAAAATAGGGTTAACTTTCGCTTCGGGATTAAGAAGTTTGGTTCGTCAGGATCCAGATATAATAATGGTTGGAGAAATTAGGGACACCGAGACTGCTGGTTTGGCTATTAATGCTGCTTTGACCGGACATTTAGTTTTATCTACTTTGCACACAACTTCTGCCGCAGGAGCCATACCTCGTTTAGTAGACATGAAAGCTGAGCCATTTTTGATATCTTCTACCTTAAATCTTATTTTGGCTCAGAGGTTGGTTAGAAAACTTGCCGATACAAAAGAAAAATACAAATTAAAAGATTTAGAGATAAAAAATCTTAAGAAATATTGTAATTTAGAAAAGATCACTGAAATTTTAAGAGGAGAAAAATTAATAGGATTAAAGCAAGGAATAGAAAACATTTATTTTTACAAACCAAAAGCTTCTAAATCATCCCCCGAAGGGTATAAGGGTAGATTTGGAATTTACGAAGTCCTTCCCGTAACAGAGACTATTAAAGAGTTAATAGTTAAAGAAGCTACCACTGATCAGATAGAACAGCAGGCACAAAAAGAGGGGATGATAACGATGATAGAAGACGGATTTATTAAGGCAGCTCAAGGGTTAACTTCCATAGAAGAAGTTTTGAGGGTTATCGCTGAATAAATTTATTTAAAATGCCAAAATTTTCTTATACGGCAAAATCTCTTTCGGGCGAAGAGAAAACTGGAAAAATAGACACTAAAGATATTGGTCAATTAGCTGCAACCTTGAAAACACAAGGTTTTATTTTGATTAATGCTGTTCCCGAAAAAGAAAAAGAGGAAAAAAATATTTTAAACCTAACTATTCCTTTTTTAAACAGAGTTTCTTTGACAGAAAAAATGATGTTTACAAGGAATCTTCAAGTTATGATTTCTTCTGGCCTTTCTCTACCAAAATCTTTCCAGGTTTTAGCTCTTCAAAGCAATAATAAGTTTTTTAAGAAAGCCATTTTGGACATAAAAGAAGAGGTTATAAAGGGAAATAATTTTTCAGACTCTTTGAAAAAATATCCTGCTATTTTTTCTGAATTATTCCAAAACATGATTAAGGTCGGAGAAGAAGCCGGTAATCTTGAAGAGGTGTTGGGAATTTTATCTAAGCAGATGGAAAGAGAAAATGAATTAAAGTCTAAGATTAAAGGAGCTTTAATGTATCCGGCCGTAGTAATCAGCGCCATGATAGGAATTGGTATTTTAATGTTGGTGATGGTTGTCCCTAGTCTTTCAGAAACGTTTGAAGACTTAGGAATTGAATTGCCAGTCACCACCCAATTTATTATATGGTTGGGAACTTTTATGTCTGAGAAATGGTATTTATTCATTGTTATTGTTATTGTTTTGGTTGGTTTTTTCTCTTTTGGGTTCAAGTCTAAAAAAATTAAAAAAGGAATGGATGGATTTTTTTTAAAGCTTCCGATGATATCGGTTTTGGTTAAAAAAACCAATTCTGCTAGCACAGCTAGAACATTGAGCTCTTTGATATCAGCTGGAGTTCCTATTGTCAGGGCTTTAGAAATAGTATCAAACACTTTAGGTAATTTTTATTATAAGAAAGCTTTAGCTGAAGCTGGAGAAAAAGTTAAAAAGGGAGGAAAACTTTCAGATGCCCTTAGCCCCTACAAAGAAATATATCCTATAATAGTTATTCAGATGATAAAAGTCGGGGAAGAAACAGGGGAAACTTCCAGCGTTTTAGCTAAATTAGCTGATTTTTTCGAAGAGGAAGTTGGAAATGCAACTAAAAATATGGCTTCAATAATAGAGCCGATTCTTATGTTGGTGGTTGGAGCTATAATAGGATTTTTCGCTATTTCCATGGTTCAACCGATGTATTCAATGCTGGATGCAATTTAATGAAATTTCAGGGAATAAAAAATATAAATTCAAAAGGATTGACCTTAACAGAAATTTTAGTGGTCATTGCTATTTTAACTTCCCTGATGCTGATTAGCATTCCTTTTTTTAGGAATTTTAAACCAACCTTGCAATTAGGAGGTGTGGCCAGAGAGATAATTACTGATTTGCGCTATATCCAGCAATTTACCATAACAGAACAGGTAGAATATTGCCTTAAGTTTTTTGAAACAGAAAAAAAATACCAAATAATCAAATGCGAAGGGGAAGTTGTTCTTAAAGAAAAATTTTTACCAGAAGAAATTAAAATCATTACCGTAGATGGTTTTACAAATAATATTGTCAGATACAATCCCTATGGCGCGGCAGCAGAAGAAGGAACGATTATTTTGGAAAACACTAATAATGCAATAAAAACTATTGAAGTTAAAGTTTCGGGTTTTGTAAAAATAACTGACTAATATGACAAAGTACGACAAAGGTTTTTCTTTAGTCGAATCGTTAATAGCAGTTTTTATCTTGTCTGTTGGCATTGTGGCTGTTTTGCAAGCTTTTCCCCTTGGTACTTATATCCAAAAAACTGCTCAATTATCCACTACGGCTTTGGCTATTTCTCAGGGGAAAATGGAAGAAACGATTTCTTTGCCATACAGTAGTATTTTAATTGGGACGAACGAAGAAGATTATGGTTCAAACTCTGATTTTCCTTCTTTCCGTAGATTGACGGAAATAAGTTATTTTGATCCTGAAAATCCAGAAATTCTTCCAGAGAGTGATTTGGGGATAAAGAAAATAGAAATTACTGTATTTTGGAAAAGCCATCTTGGTATTCTTGAAAAAGAAGTAAAAATAGCCACTCTGATTACTAAAAAATGAACAAAGTAAAATTTCAAAATAATAAGGGGTTTACATTAACTGAACTTTTGGTAAGCATTGCCATTTTATCTATTGTCACAGGCGCCGTATATCTGGGTTTTACTTTGAGCCAAAAAGCTTATCATGAAAGCGAGAAGGCTGCAGAGATTACTCAGAACGGTAGGGTAATTTTAGAAAGAATAACCAGAGAACTTCATCAATCAAGAGAAATAGCAACTGAGCTTTTAGAAGAAGAATCCGAAGGTCAGGTTATCCCTGAAGGAGGTATTATTTTTGAAGACGGTCACGTTGAAGATCCTTATAATTATATTCATTACTTTAAAGAAGAAGAAAAAATCAAAAGAGAAGTAATAGCTTACTATTTCTCAGGAAATCCCGGAGTTTATGTCCCATGGGATTCAAAACCTTCTTTAGGACAGACCTTAGAAACGGAAACTTTAGAAAGTGCCAAAACGATAGGAGAATATTTGACTACTTTGAAATTTTGGGGTTCAAAGGTAATTAATATTTCTTTGACCTTGGAAAAAAACAATAAAAAAATTGACCTTAAGACGAAAGTTTTTGGCCGAAATCTTTAATGGAAATTTTAATAATAAAAAATAGAAAATATTTTCAACAAAAAGGAATAGTTTTAATATTAACCTTAATGACTTTGGGGATATTGCTTCTTTTAGCAGCTTATTTTTTAACATTTAGTTTAACTGAAACAAAAATTTCCCAAAATCAAATTGCCGCCGCCAAAACCTATTATTTGGCAGAAGCTGGTGTTAATGAAGCAATTTGGAAATTAAAAAATGATTCTACTTGGAAAGATAATTTTGAGACAGAACCAGGATGCACAATTTGGTCGGATAGTTTTTCCAGAGAAGGAACTCTTTTTTCAAATGGTTCTTACCAAGTTAGTATTGAAAATTCAGATTGTGCTAGAGGGCAAATATTTGCCACTTCTACTCTTTCTTTGCCTAAAATGAAAACAGCCCAAAGGGTAATTAAAACAAAAGTGTTCAAATCCCTGGGTAGTCTTACTGGGGATGGCGCTGTTTTTTCTGGTGGCAACAGTGAAAATGTAGATATTAATGCTAGTATCCTTAATATTTATGACGGAAATCTTTTCGGTAATAATAATGTAAATATCAGTTGGTGGAGCGAAGTTAATATTTATGACAATCCAGTTACCGAATCAGTAGAGGGAAAGGCTTTGGCTAATAACAATCTTAATATTTCTTCAAACAGCATTGTAAATGCCACTTCCTTTTGCGCTAAAAATATCTGTCAGGGAGACTGCTTAGATGAAGGTTGTCCTCCTTCTAATATAGCCATGCCAATGATCGATTTTGACTCAGAAGATGAAAATTCTTATAAAAATAAAGCTAATGCTGCTCAAGATTCAGGCCTTTGTAGTGTTTTGTGCGACGGAATTGAGTGTGAGACAAAATGTGTTTTTACTTCTAACCAATTTGAAGATCTATTATGGGACATGGGTCAAGATGCTACTTTGACATTGAATAATGACATTACTTACGTTACAGGTCCAATAGAAATAAAGGGTGGGCGTAGGTTGGTAATAAATGGCACTTTGGTTGTTGATGGTACAATTGATATTGGTGAGCGTAATTGTTGGACAAGACGGGGGGAGAAAGACTGCGGCTTTAATCAAATAACAATTAATGATCCAGGCGTTGATATCCCTTCGGGCCTTTTAACAAAAGATAAATTAAATTTTGGTTCTTATTCTTCTTTTCAAAACATTGAAATGGTAGGATTAATTTATGCTAATGACGAAATAAGAATAGTTAGCCTGCCTTACGCTTTTAATTTAATAGGTGGAATTTTAGGGAGAAAAGTTTCCTTTACCAGTGTTTGGGAAGAGTTTAATATTTTCTTAGATAATTCTATAATTTTAGAAGGAGTGTGGGCTGGACCAAAGCCCCCCGAAGGAGTAAGGCCGTCGTTTTCTCCGATAGTAACTATTGAACATTGGGAGGAAGCTTATTAAAAATTTAGATTTTATCAAAAATGTTCAATGAGTTAAAAATTCATTTCAATCTTCGATAAATTTTCAATTTACCTTGATGTTCAATTTTTTAGAATTAAAACCAGAATCATTCGGATTAGATTTTTCAGACTATTCCTTAAGATTAATAAAGCTCCGCGAAAGCGGAACAAAGTTTAACGTGTCTTCGTTTAATGAAGTGGCTATACCAGAAGGAGTTATTATAAACGGGGAAATTAAAAATGAAGAAACCTTGGTTGAGATCATTAAACAAACTGTCTCTTCGGTAAAAGGGCAGGGGCTTGAGACAAAACATGTTATTGCTTCCCTCCCAGAAAGAAAAGCTTTTTTAAGAGTTATTAAGATGCCTTGCTTGTCCGAAGAAGATTTAAAATCTGCAGTAGTTTTTGAAGTAGAAAACTATATTCCCTTACCAGTTAACGAGGTTTATCTAGATTCTCAAATTATTTCTTCTCCAAAGACAAACGGAAAAAAGAAGGAACATTACGATGTTTTAATAGCCGCTCTTCCTAAAAAAACAGTTGATCCATATTTTTCCGTACTAAAAAAAGCTGGTCTTACTCCTACGGCCTTGGAAATAGAATCTTTTTCAATAATAAGATCTTTGGTTGAAAATAAAGTTGAAAAAAATCCAATTGCAATTATAGATTTAGGAATAGCTAGAACAGCTTTTATAACTTTTTCAGGAGTATCTTTAAGAGATTCTTTTACTATTCCCGTTTCTTCTAGAGATTTTTCTTCTGCGATAGAAAGGAATTTAAATGTTGATTCTAAAATAGCTAAAGAGTTAAAAATTAAATATGGATTGGATAATAAGTCTAAAGAGGGAAAAGAGGTGTTTGATGCTTTAACCCCTGTTCTTACTGATTTAGTAGAACAGCTTAAAAAATATCTTAATTATTATCAAAATCATGATGATAATCTTTTAAAGAAGGATAAAATAGATAAAATCTTATTAACTGGAGGAGACGCTACTCTTAAAAAACTTCCAGAAATACTTTCAGAACAATTATCGGTTAAAGTTGAGGCTGGTAATCCTTGGATTAATATTCTTTCTCCAGGAGAAGGAGTAGCTAATAATTTTCCTGTTCAAAAATCACTTTTATTTACTTCCGCAATTGGCTTAGCTTTAAGAGGAATAAAAAGAGAATGATTAATTTATTACCACCAGAGGCAAAAAAGGATTTAAAAGAAGAAGAAAATTGGAAATTGTATATTACTTTAAGCTTTCTTATTTTAGTATTTTTTATATCTTTTTCTTTAATTTTATTCTCTGTTAAAAACTTTATTGGTGGAGAATCGGAATCACAAAAAATATTGTTAGAACAAAGAGAAAATGAATTTAAAAGTCCGCAGCGTCATAATTTACAAATTAATCTTATGAATTTTAATAATTCTTTTATCCAAATTGATAAATTTTATAAAGAACAATTTAGTTCGGCAGAACTTTTGGCTAAAATTTCCTCAATAGTTCCAGCAGGAATTCGTTTTACTAATTTATCAATCTCTAAATCAGAAGGAAAAGCAGAAGAAATAAATTGCAGTATATCAGGATTTTCTCCAGATAGAGATACTTTATTAAGCTTTAAGGAAAATTTGGAGAAAGAGGAAAATTTTGGAGAAATAAACCTTCCTCCTTCAAATTGGGTAAAGCCAGTTGATATAAATTTTACGATTAATTTTAAAATTAAATGAATACAAGACAAAAAAATAATATTTCTATATTCATTTTCTTAATGCTGTTTGTTTTGATTTTCTTTTTTGTTATTTCCCCTTTGCTTAAAAATATTAAAAGTATGGCTAGAGAACTAAGCTCGCAAGAAAATAGATTGATAACACTTCAGTTAAAAATGGATGGCCTGGAGCAATTTAAGAGTATTTATAAGGATTTAGAAGATAATTTGGAAAAAATAGATGATTTATTAGTTGATTCAGAAGTTCCTGTGGGATTCATTAATTTTTTGGAGAATGAGGCTCAACAATCAAATTTGGATTTTGAAATATCTTCTGCTAACAATCAAACCAACAAGATTGATTCTTGGCCATACATAATTTTTCAAGCCACAGCGAATGGAAATTTTTCTAATCTACTTAAATTCTTAGAGAAAATAGAAAATAGTCCTTATCTAATAGAAATAATAAATATCAACATAAGAGAAATTGGAAATGGGGCCATTAAGGCAACTTTTTCCATTAAAGTTTTTGCTAAGTAATATGTTTAATATTAAAAATATAAAAACATCAAAAATTAAAACTTTTTTAAAGAAGCTTCCTAGAAATTTAGTTGAGAACTATTTTTTCACTTTCCTTGGATTTTCTTTCCTTTCTGTTTTATTAGGGTTAATTATTTTTTATCAAAGCACCATAATGATTGAAGGAGAATCAAATATAGAGAAAGAAGAAATTCTTAAATTTGACCAAACTACTTATCAAAAAGTTTTAGATGAATGGGAGATAAGAAGTCAAAATAGTTCGAAAATAGAAGAAAAAGAACACTCAGACCCCTTTTAATTAATTGACTATACTTAATTTCTAGGTTAGAATTTTAAGATTGGGCTGCGCCCCCGTAGTTTAACGGATAGAATAGGGCCCTTCTAAGGCCTAGATCGAGGTTCGATTCCTCGCGGGGGCACAAACAAAAAACAGCCATTTCGGAAGCTGCTTTTTTGTCCTTTTATTTTTTTTCTTCTAGTTTTACTTTTATCTTTAATTCTTTTTTGTTTCTAAGTACTTTCAAAATGATCTGGTTTCCAACTTTTAATTTCTGGAGAATATGAGAAAGGGGATTTTTTTCTGTTATTTTTTCATCTTGGCACTCTGTAATAATATCAAATTCTTTTAACCCCGCTTTATCGGCTGAACTTCCTTTTATTATCGCTGATTCTCCGAGATTTTCTCTTACTATCAAAGCTCCATTTTCAACTGGTAATTTATTTTTTTGAGCCATTTCCTTGTTCAAAAGTATGTATTTTACTCCCAAAAACGGTCTTGTTATCTTTCCGTATTTTTTGACTTCTTCTAGATCCTGTTTCGCATAATTTATAGGTATGGCAAACCCTATGTTTTGAGCTCCCATTACCACAGCAGTGTTAATTCCTATTACTTTTCCGTCCATATCTACTAACGGTCCTCCGCTGTTTCCCGGATTAATGGCAGCATCTGTTTGAATAAGGCCCCTGAGCATGGCTGATTCTTGTCCTATTCCAGTAAAGGCGGTAATAAACCTGCTTAGTCCTGAGACTATCCCGGTGCTCACCGTATCGTGGAATTCTCCGAGCGAATTTCCGACAGCAATAACGCTTTGCCCCAACTGGATATTGTCTGAATCTCCCAACTCTAGATAAGGCATATCTTTTTCATTCACCCTTAAAATGGCTATATCGTTTATTGGATTTCTGGAGATTACTTTAGCTGGGAATTTTTTTTCTGGTTCAAATACAATAGTATAATCTGCCTCTGTGTCTCCCACAACATGACAGCTAGTAATAATATACCCGTCTTTTGAAACAAAGAAACCCGAGCCTCCTCCCACTTTTGTTTTTTCTTTCTTTTTATCGCTTGTTCTTGGCATCATTATATTTTTTCCTTGAAAAGGAACAAAATAAAAACCCTCCACTTTGGGCAAATCTTTAGATATAACTATGGTTATTACGGCCGGACAGATCTTTTTGGCTATTTCTACTACTGGTGAATTTTGTATCATATTATAAAATTATATCATAAGCTAACTTGTAATCAAGCGAAAAAATTGATAATATACTCTTAAACTACATTAAATCGCCCCTGTAGTTCAATGGACAGAACGAGAGACTCCTAAGCTCTAAATCCAGGTCCGATTCCTGGTGGGGGCACAAGAGACCAGATCCTTGAATTTATTAGATTATCCGTAGCTGGAAATTCTACATATGGATTTCCACTATTTTGTGGGCTCGTGGCTCAATGGTAGAGCATCTCAATGGCATTGAGAGGGTTAGGGGTTCGAATCCCCTCGAGTCCACCATTTAACAATTGGGAGGAGTGGCAGAAAGGCTATTGCGCGGTTCTCGAAAAACCGTGGGTATTTTACCTTTACAGGTTCGAGTCCTGTCTCCTCCGCAAATATATGTTTAAATTTACCAAAAAAGAGAAAAAAGAACCAAAGAATATGAAAGAAGTTTTAAAAGAGCTTGATTCTTTGGATTCAAAATTAAAAAAAATAACAGAAGAATTAGATTCTTTAAAAAAGAATCAGACTTTTTCTGTTCAAAAAATAGGGCTAATAAGATTTAATCCTTTTAAAGAAGTAGGTGGAGATCAGAGCTTCACTCTAGTTTTATTGGATAAGAATAATTCTGGAGTAGTAATAACTAGCTTGTACAGTAGAGAGGGTAATAGAATTTATGGGAAAACAATAAATAATGGGATTTCAGAATATGCATTATCTGAGGAAGAGAAAAAAGCCATAGAAAAAGCCAAACATTCAAATGACAAAGAATAAACCAAATAATAGACCACCGGTAGTTGTTGTCATGGGCCATATTGATCACGGTAAGAGTTCTATTTTGGAAGCTATAAAAGATTTTAGAATCACTTCTAAAGAATCGGGTGGAATAACCCAGCATATAGGAGCTTATCAGGTCGAAGAACAAGGAAAGAAAATTACATTTATTGATACTCCAGGACACGAAGCTTTTTCTCAGATGAGATCTCGTGGAGCTAAAGTAGCGGATATCGCTATTTTAGTTATTGATGCTTCAGAAGGAATAAAAGATCAAACAAAAGAAGTAATATCTCTTATTAAAACTTTAGAAGTGCCGGTAATTGTTGCTTTGAATAAAATAGATAAGCCAGATGCTGATATTGAAAAAGTGAAAAGGGAACTAGTGAAAGAAGATTTAATAGTTGAATCTATGGGAGGCAAAATACCATCTGTAGGAGTGTCAGCTAAGACTAAAAAAGGAATACCTGAATTATTAGAAATAATATTATTGGTGGCTGAATTGGAGGATTTAAAGGTAGACGAAGAAAAAACAGCTGAAGGAATCGTTATAGAATCTTATTTGGACAATTTTAGAGGAGCCACTGCTACTCTTTTAGTTTTAAACGGAACCTTAAAGACAGGAGATGTAATAGGAACTCCTACAGCTTGTACTAAAGTTAAAAGCTTGGAAGATTTTCAGAAAAAGCATATTAAAGAAGCTTCACCGTCTACGCCCGTCATTATTTTCGGATTTAATGAGGTTCCCAAAATTGGAGAAGTTTTTAAAGTTTTTACAGACATAAACAGCGCTCAAGAACGTATGGAATCTATAGACAAAAAGAAAGAGGAATTTGAGGAATTGGAAGAAGGCCAAAAAGTTTTAAACATAATCTTGAAAGCAGATGTTTTAGGGTCTTTGGAAGCAATAGAAGAAATTCTGAAATCACTTCCTCAAGATAAAGTAATAATAAGGTTATTGAAGTCGGAAGTGGGGAATATTAATGAGAGCGATATTAAATTAACTTTAACCGGCAAATCCACGATAATTGGATTTAAGGTAAAAGCTGATTCTGTCGCTCAAAAAATAATGGAAAGAGAAAACATAAGAGTAGCTATCTTTGATGTAATATACGAATTAGTAGAAGCCGTCAGAGGGTTAATGGAAAAGATAGTGGTGCCAGAAGAAGTGAGAATTAATTTAGGGAGAATGAAAGTATTGGCTAAGTTTTTGGATAATAAAAACAGGCAGATTATTGGAGGCAGGGTGATAGAAGGAGAAATTAAAAGAGGATCCCAAATAGAAGTTTTAAGAGAGAATGACGAAGTCGTTGGTAGAGGCAGGATGATTAATTTGCAGAGGAATAAAAAAGAGGCTGATTCTGTGTCTAAAGGAGACGAATGCGGAATATTATTTGAAGGAAATGTTAAGATAGAAGAAGGGGACGTATTGGCATTCTTTAGGGAAGAAAAAAGAAAAACTCTTTAAAATGACAGATAGAGTTCCACAAGTAAACCATCTCATCCAAGAGGAATTATCTAAGATTATTTTCAGAGAAGTAGAATTTCTTCCAGGAGTTTTGGTTACTTTAACCAGGGTGGATACTTCTTCAAACCTTATTGAAAGCAGAATATATATCAGCGTTATGCCTGGGGACAGAGGAGAAGAAGTATTTAATCTTTTAAATAAACAGATATATTTCATCCAACAAATACTGAATAAAAGATTAAGGATGAGACCTATCCCCAAGATAATATTTGTGGCTGAAAAAGAAACAGTTAGAGCTGGAAAAGTGGAAGAGATATTAGCAAAAATAAAAATAAAAAGAAAGAGATAGTTGAATCAAAAGGAGAATTAAGTTAATATGGCAAACGTGGCCAGGTAGCCAAATGGCAAGGCATTGGTCTGCAAAACCAATATACATGGGTTCGATTCCCATCCTGGCCTCAGGTATGCCGCGGTGGCGGAATCGGTATACGCGAAGGACTTAAAATCCTTTGTTCTTACGAACTTGTGGGTTCGAGTCCCACCCGCGGCACTAAAAAAACAACCCCTTTTCAGGGTTGTTTTATTTTAACTTTCTAATACTTCTATATAGGTTTTTTTAGCTCCGAACTCTTTGGCTTCAAAGTAAGAGGAAAGCCAGATATCTATATGATAATTACTCTTTTTACTGCTCATCCTGTCTTCTACGATGAATATCTTATCTCCATATATTTCAGGCATTCTAACTTTAGTCCCAAAAGGAAGGTAGTTATTAGCCACAATTCCTTCTCTTACATAGGTGTTGGCGGCTGTGATAAATGGGGTATCGTCTGTCTGCCAAACAGTACTAGAATAAGCAGTTACCACTACATTCATTTTCTTAACTACTTTAGGCTCTGGGGCAGATGGGTCAGCTATCGGCAAAAGAGAATCATTCCCAAGAATAGTTAATCTTTCTTGTTCAAAAAGATTCTTTTTGTATATTGTTTTACTAGCTTTTAGTTGATCTGCGTAAAAATCTAAAAAGGGCACGAATATGAACAAGATGCCCAGCAAAAATATGATTGATTTAGTCGATATTTTGGATTTATTATAAGTTTTCATTTATTGAATCTAAAAATTAGGTGAAAATGAAGATGAAATCTAAATTTCATTGACTTAAAAATCCCATTATCTGGGATTATTCATTTTAGCATAATTTTTTAAGAAAGTCAAGTTGTGGAGTATATATATGATTCCACTAGAATTCATTTTATCAGAAATTAGTAATTTTTACCAGCGTACTGACAATTTTTTAAACTTCACCAAAAGCGAATCAGATGTAAAAATAAAAAACGTAAGAAATAAAAAAGTGACGATTAAATTGGTCGCCACCTTTTTGCACGGATAGAGATTCCGATGTCAGTTATTGTGCTATCTGCGTTTCTAACCTGCCAGCTGAGAACGGATATCATTCCTTCAATCCGAATCTTGTTTGAATTTTGATTTCCAAGAGGATCGTCATCAAACCGAATCTGTATTTGAATCGGCTTTTCTTGACCACCTAATACGGTAGTAGTGTTCACTGTAATCCAATAGGTGGTATTGGAAGAATTTAATTCAATTTGACTTCTTGAAAGCTCTAATTCTAAAACAATTCTTCTGTAGTTACTCATTAAAGATGAGGAGAGAGCTGTTCCATTGATAGTTTCTTCCAAAGAGAGGCTATCAGCTATTACTTGAAGAGAAACCTCTTTATATCTAAAGAATTTTTGGGTTGGAGATGCGTCGTTCCAGAAGATGACTATTCTGCTCACCTGGTCTGGCTCAATTTTAACTATTCCATCTCTCTGAGGTGATACGAAAACCAATCCGTAATCGGTCGTTTCGAAAACATTAATAGCGTGTTTGGATTCTGAGAAAAGGTCTAAGTAGACATAACCTGCCCGAATACCGGCTTTTAGCGCGTTTTCAGAAAATGCTTTGGCGAAATGATGGCAAACGTATTCATCGGGAATGTAGTCGTGTCGCTTTGTTGCGTCTTTCCTAAGAAAATCTCTGACAGTTTGATAAGTTGGGTTGGGCAGGTGTTCTGCTTTTGGGAACGATTCATTAAAAAAGTAATCGGGTAACTCTTCCTCGCTAAACTCCATCAAATATTTTTCTGCCGGGAAGGATATTGGGTCTTTGATCGAAATAGATTCAACTTCAGTGCGTGCAGCTGGAACAGAATGAGAAGCCTGGCAGGATGAAACAAGAATGCTAATAACAATAAAGGGTACGGCAATACAGACTAAAATTTTTTTCAAGATAACCTCCTAAAAATCATTTATTCACGAAGTAAAAGTGCTATGTGTTTTTTATTATAGAATAAATTATTTAAATTGTCAATATTTAAATCTTGAATTTTACACCGTACGGCGCCGAGCGCACTCATGAAAAAGTCGGGAAAATTCCTAAAAGTCAAATTGTGGAGCGGGAGACGGGGGTCGAACCCGCGATCTTCTCGTTGGCAACGAGACGTTCTACCACTGAACTACTCCCGCCTATGCGAGACCGGAGCTCCGCTTCGTCAAGACAAAGACTCGTCTATGTGTGCCGGAGTCCGGAGTCGAACCGGAACCAGATGTTTTTCAGACATCTGTGCAGACCCCTACACCACTCCGGCAAAATTCTACCCTACCACCGAGCCACCCCGGTCTAATAACTAATTTTAAATGAATTTTTTACTTTTCAAAACTTGTGGGCACTACAGGATTTGAACCTGTGACCTTCGCGATGTAAGCGCGAC
>JBDRGQ010000004.1:0-75884 GCA_043817685.1 bacterium
TGAATTTTTAAGGGATTTTTTAAAGAAGAGAAAAGAAGATAAGGCAATAGTTTTATAGTTTATGGGAATTTTCTTTATCGTTAGTACTCCAATCGGAAATATGAAAGATATTAGCATGAGAGCAATAGATATTCTTAAGAATGTTGATTTAATTTTGTGTGAAGATACAAGGCAGACTCAAAAATTACTAGACAGGTATGAGATTAAAAAACCTTCTTTAAGCTATCATCAACATTCTAAATTAAAGAAAGTAGAAGATATTATAAATATGTTAAGCAGTGGTAAATCTTTAGCTTTGGTTTCTGATGCAGGAACACCTGGCATTTCAGACCCTGGTAATTTCTTAATTTCTAAAATAGTGGAAAGTTCTAAAGATATCCAAATTATTCCTGTTCCTGGTCCTTCTGCTTTTGTTTCTGCAGCTAGTATTTCTGGTTTTCCAATGGATAAGTTTTCTTTTTTAGGGTTTCCTCCGGTTAAGAAAAAAAGAAATAAGTTTTTTAAAGAGGTAGAAGAATTAAAATACCCTGTTATCTTTTATGAATCTCCTTATAGAATAATAAAAACATTGGCTGAACTGCCAAAAGATAGAGAAATTGTTGTTTGCAGAGAGCTTACTAAAAAGTTTGAAACTGTTTATCGTGGTAGTGCTGATGAAATAGCAGAATCTATAGGAAAATCAGAGCTAAAAGGCGAATTTGTAGTGGTTTTAAGCGGGGGAAAATAGAGTTTAAAAAAGGCCTTATTTGTGTTAGAGTAAAGGGGAGGAAATCCTCTTTTTAATTTTATGTCAAAAAAGAATTTCTACATTACAACAAGTATTGCTTATACCAATGCCGTTCCTCACATAGGATTTGCTTTGGAGTTAATTCAAGCAGATGTGATAGCAAGATATCACCGTTCTTTGGGTGAAAATGTATGGTTTTTAACTGGGACAGACGAACATGGTATAAAAATAATTAAAGCCGCAGAAAAAGCAGGGAGAAATGTTATAGATTTTGCTAATGATATATCTTCTAAATATAAGGAGCTAACTAAGGTTTTAAACATTTCTAACGATGATTTTATAAGAACTACTGATCAAAAAAGACATTGGCCTACGGTAGAAAAAATTTGGAAGAAATTATTGAATCAAGAAGATATTTATAAAAAGAAATATAAAGGACTTTATTGTGTCGGGTGTGAAGCTTTTGTTAAAGAAAAAGATTTAGTAATCGGAAATTGTTCTATCCATCACCAAAAACCAGAAGAGATAGAAGAAGAAAATTATTTTTTTAAGCTTTCAAAATATGCAGATATTATTAAAGAAACTATAGAGAAAGATAAAATTAAAATTATTCCTCAATCTAGAAAAAATGAAATATTGAGTTTTATTAATCAGGGAGTAGAAGATATTAGTTGTTCTAGATCAAAAGAAAATCTTAAATGGGGAATCCCGGTTCCCGGGGATGAGGATCAAGTTGTATATGTATGGTTTGAAGCTTTAATCAATTATTTGTCAGCCCTGGAATCTTCTGGGAAAGAAGAGTTTTGGCCAGCAAACATACATTGTATAGGGAAAGACATATTCAGGTTCCATGTTTTATTATGGCCGGCAATGTTATTGGCTTTAGAAAAAGAACTTCCAAAAAATGTTTTCGTTCATGGATATATAACCTCTAGCGGAGAAAAAATGTCTAAAAGCCTTGGGAATGTAATAGATCCATTTGAATTAGTAAAAAAATACGGTTTGGATCCAATAAGATATTTCCTATTGAAAGAGTTTTCTTCTACGGAAGACGGAGATTTTACTTATGAAAAGTTTGAAGAAAGGTACAATGCCGATTTAGCTAAAGGATTAGGAAACTTAATTTCTAGAGTATTAAAGTTGTTGGAAACTGTAAAAGTAGAAAAATGCTCTAATTTAGCTTCAAATATTGAAAAAACTAAGGAGAATTATGAAAAATCATTATCAGAGTTAAAGTTTAACGAATCCTTAGCAGTAATTTGGTCCTTAATTAGCGATTGTGATAAATATATAGAGAATGTAAAGCCTTGGGAAGATAGCGAAAATAAAAAAAAGGAAATAGCCAGCCTAGTAGCAGCCATAGAGGAGATAGAAGTTTTATTAAGGCCATTTTTACCAGAAACATCAGAAAAGATATTAAAACAACTGAAAGAAAAAAAAGCAGAAGCTTTATTCCCTAGGATATGATCATAGATACACATGCTCATTTAAACTTCAATGCGTACAAAGATGATGTGGATGAAGTTATTAAAAACTGTTTGGAAAATGATGTTTGGATGATAAATATTGGCTCTCAATATAATACTTCTAAAAGAGCCATAGAGCTTGCGGAAAAATACCCCAAAGGTGTTTATGCCGCAATTGGCCTTCATCCTATTCACTTGGAAACCGGATTAGTTAAGATAAAAAACGATCCAAACGAGATACAATTTAAAACAGTAGAAGAGGATTTTGATTATAAAAGATATAGAGAACTGGCTAAAAGTAAAAAAGTAGTAGCTATTGGAGAAGTTGGATTGGATTATTGCCGGAAACCAAAAACAACGGGGAAGAAAGAACAATTTAAAGAAAAACAAAAGAATATTCTTTTTAAACAATTAGATTTAGCTAAAAAATTAGATTTGCCAGTTATATTACATTGCAGAATGGCTCATGAAGAAATGATAAATCTTTTGAAAGAATACGGTAAAATAAAAGGAGTAGTGCATTGTTTTACCGGAAGTTTAAATCAGGCTAGAGAATACATTAAAATGGGATTATATCTTGGTTCAAATGGAATAATATTTAAATTGAATATGGATGAGGTTATTAAAGATGTTTCCCTAGATAATATTTTAATAGAAACAGATTGTCCTTATCTTACTCCCCCACAGGAAGAAGGCAGGAATGAACCTATGTATGTAAAATATGTTGCAGAAAAAATATCTGAAATTAAAAATATAAAATTAGAAGAAGTAGTTAATAAAACAACTGAAAATGCCAAAAAACTATTCAAAATCTAATATTAAAATAACAATTATAGGAGGACAGTTTTGAGAAAAGCTAAGGTTTAGTATGGAATATAATCATCAAAAAATAGAGCCAAAATGGCAAAAATATTGGGAAGATAATAATTTTTACCAGGCAGAAGATTTTTCTAAAAAGCCAAAAAAATACATTTTGATTGAATTCCCTTATCCATCTGGAGATGGATTGCATGTTGGACACATAAGGTCTTATTCTGCTTTAGATGTCTTATCTAGAAAGAAAAGAATGGAAGGGTACAATGTTTTATTTCCTATCGGCTGGGACGCGTTTGGTTTACCGACAGAAAATTATGCCATTAAGACAGATATTCATCCTCAACTGGCCACGGAAAAAAATGTAGCCAATTTTAGAAAACAGCTTAAAAGTTTGGGTCTTTCTTTCGATTGGTCCAGGGAAGTTAACACGACAGACCCAAAATATTTTAAATGGACTCAATGGATCTTTTTAAAACTATTAGAAAAAAGGTTAGCTTATCAAGCTGAAATACCGGTTAATTGGTGCCCTTCTTGTAAAATCGGTCTGGCTAATGAAGAAGTGGTTGGAGGAAAATGCGAAAGGTGTGGAGTTTTAGTGGGACAAAAGACCTTGAAGCAATGGATGATTAAAATTACAGCCTACGCAGACAGACTGATAGAAGACTTAGAAAAAGTTGATTTCTTAGACAAGATTAAGGTTCAACAAATAAACTGGATAGGTAAAAGCTCTGGCACAGAAATTTATTTTAAAATTGATAATAGTTCAGAAATAATAAAAATATTTACAACAAGAGCTGACACCTTGTTCGGCGTAACAGCAGTTCTTTTGGCCCCGGAACATCCTTTGGTAGAATCTTTAATTGCAGAAGACAATAAGAAAGAGGTGGAAGAATATGTAAGGGAATCAAAAAGAAAGAGCGATTTTGAAAGAGAAAACCTAGAAAAAGATAAAACAGGCGTATTCACTGGTAGTTATTGCATAAATCCAGTTAATGGAGAAAAAGTTCCAATCTGGATTGGAGACTATGTTATATCTTCCTATGGAGGAGGGGCGGTCATGATGGTGCCGGCTCATGATTATAGAGATTATGATTTTGCCAAGAAATATAATCTAGGAATAAAAGAAGTTATATCTGGAGGGAATATTTTGAAAGAAGCATTCGTAGATTATGGAAAACTAGTAAATTCAGGAGATTTTACAAATTTATCTTCCAAAGAAGCAATTAAAAAGATTACAGATTGGTTAAGGAAAAAGAAATTAGGGAAAAAGACAATACAATATAAATTAAGGGATTGGGTTTTTTCTAGGCAACATTATTGGGGAGAGCCTATTCCCGTAATTCATTGTTCAAAATGTGGAGTAGTTCCTGTTTTAGAGAAGGATTTGCCGATAGAACTTCCTTATGTTGAAAAATACCAACCCACCGGAACTGGAGAATCTCCCTTAGCCACAATCTCTGATTGGGTAAATGTCGAATGCCCCAAATGCGGAGGAGAAGCAAAAAGAGAAACAGATACTATGCCCAACTGGGCAGGGTCTAACTGGTATTTTATGCGTTATTGCGATACTAATAATGATAAGAATTTGGCAGATCCCAAAAAATTAAAATATTGGCTTCCTGTTGATTGGTACAACGGAGGGATGGAACATACTACCTTACATTTATTATATTCCCGTTTTATCTATAAATTCCTTTTTGATATTAAAGTAGCTCCTACTTCGGAGCCATATCAGAAAAGAACTTCTCATGGAATGGTTTTAGCGGAAGATGGGAGAAAAATGTCTAAATCTTTCGGAAATATTATAAATCCAGATAATATTGTTAAAGAATATGGAGCAGACACTTTAAGGATTTACGAAATGTTTATGGGCCCTTTTGATCAGGCAATAGCTTGGAATACTAATGGGCTGAAGGGTTGTTATAGATTTTTAAATAAGCTTTGGAACCTTAGTGAAAATTTAAAGATTAACGAAAAAGATAACAAAGAAATCCAAAGAGCGGTTCATAAGTCGATTAAAGAGGTTTCAGAAGGAATAGATAAAACAAAATTTAATACAGTAATTTCTTCCTTAATGATTTTGGTTAATGAATTAGAAAAACAGAAATCATTGGGAAGTATAGAAAATTATAAAGCAATCTTAAAAATAATTTCTCCCATAGCTCCTCATATAGCAGAAGAACTATGGGAAAAGATTGGGAACAAAACAAGTATTTTTGAAGAAAGATGGCCAGAATATAATCCTAAATTGATAAAAGAAGACAAGGTTATTCTAGTAATTCAGGTAAATGGTAAAGTAAGGGGCAAAATAGAAGTAGAAACTGGTATTTCAGAAAAGGAAGCCAAAAACCTTGCAATTTCCCAGGGAAAGATTAAGAATTGGATTATGGGAAAAGATATTAAAAAAGTGATATTTGTTCCTAATAAACTTATAAATATAGTAGTTTAATGTGTGGAATAGTAGGCTACATTTCTAAAAAGGATAGTCCCAATTCTCTAAAATTAGGGATAGAAGCATTAAAAAGATTGGAATACCGTGGATACGATTCCGCCGGTTTTGCTTTTTGGGATAAAAATAAAAAAGAAATAGTTTCAAAAAAAGCAGTTGGCAGGATAGCTAAGTTGGAAGAAAAAATAAATGGGAATAATTATGCTTCAGCCAATCCAATCATTCTACATACGCGTTGGGCAACAACAGGAGAAGTTACAGAAACTAATGCTCATCCTCATTATGATTGTAATAAAAACATCTGGTTAGTCCACAATGGAATTATAGAAAATTATAAATCTTTGAAAGAAAGATTAAAAAAAGAAGGACACAAGTTTTATTCCGATACTGATACAGAAGTGATAGCCCATCTTATTGAAAAATTCTTTCAGGGGAATTTAGAAGATGCAGTTAGAAAAGCTTTGCCTTTGATAAAAGGGACTTATGGTTTAGTAATAATGGCAAAAGAGGATCCAGAAAAACTAGTTGTTGTTAGATTAAGTAGTCCTTTATTAATTGGTTTAGGAGAAGATGAATATATGGTGGCTTCTGATCCTTCTGCTGTTATATCACATACGAAAAAAGTAATTTATCTTGAAGATGGAGAAATAGCAGTTATTACAAAGGATAATTTTGAAATAACTAGCTTAGGAGGAAAACAAAAAACTCCTTCCCCAGAAACAATAGAATGGTCATTGGAAGACGCTCAAAAGGGCGGATATCCTCATTTTATGCTAAAGGAGATAATGGAACAGCCAGAAAGCATAAGAAACTCCATGAGAGGAAGAGTGTTTGAAGAAGAAGGAGAAGCCAAGCTAGGAGGTTTGAGTTTTATAAAAGATAAATTAAGAAAAATAGAAAGAATAATAATAGTTGCCTGTGGAACAGCTAAGTATGCAGGATTAGTTGGTGAATATATGTTGGAGGAATACGCTGGTATTCCAGCAGAGGTTGATTCGGGATCAGAATTTCGTTACAGAAAAACTCCAATAGATAAGAAAACAGCAGTTGTTTTTATTTCTCAATCAGGAGAAACAGCAGATACTTTAGCTGCTTTAAGAGAAATGAAGAACAGGGGCGTTTTGACAATAGGAATTACTAATGCTGTTGGTTCTTCCCAGGCTAGAGAAACAGATGCTGGTATCTATAACCATGCAGGTCCAGAAATAGGGGTAGCTTCTACTAAAGCCTATACTTCCCAATTAGTTATTTTAGCTCTCTTGACTTTGTTTTTAGGAAGACAGCGCCAGCTTTCTTTGGTAATGGGTCAGAGAATAGCAAAAGAACTTTTAAGAATACCCGAATTGGTTGAATTAATATTAAAGAAAGAAGACAAGATTAAAGAAATAGCCAAAAAATATAAAGATTTCAATAATTTCCTTTATTTAGGAAGAAAGTATAATTATCCTACTGCTTTAGAAGGAGGGCTAAAATTAAAAGAAATATCTTATTTACATGCAGAAGGCTATGCTGCTGGAGAAATGAAACATGGTCCTATTGCTATGATAGATCCTAATTTCCCTTCTTTGGTTATTTGTCCCTCAGACAGTGTATATGATAAGGTAGTTTCCAGTATTGAACAGATAAAATGCAGAAAAGGGAAAGTAATAGCCATAGCTACAGAAGGGAATGAAGATATAAAGAAGTTGGTTGACGATGTTATATATATTCCAAAGACTTTGGAAATGCTTACTCCTATTCTTTCAATTATCCCTCTTCAATTATTGGCCTACTATATAGGTATTTTGAGAGAGAACGATGTAGATAAACCCAGGAATCTGGCTAAATCAGTTACCGTTGAATAAGATTTGATTTCCTTGTAAAATAAAGATTATGAAAAAAACTATTCTCATTGGCGGAGCAGCAGGACAGGGCTCTGCTATTACGTCTCGTTTCATAGGTAAAATATTTTGTCGTTTAGGATATTTTGTTTTTAATTACAGAGACTATCCTTCTTTAATAAGAGGAGGACATAATTTTAATATTTTGGAAATTTCAGATAGTCCGGTTTATTCTCAGGGAGAAAAATACGACACAATACTGGCTTTAGACCAAAAAACAATAGATATACACCAGAAAAACCTCAAAGAAGGAGGTTTTATTTTAGGCAACTTGAAACTGAATTCAGAAAAATTAAAAGGCATAAATACAGATTCCATTATTAAGAATTTGGAAGGGCCACAAATATTAGAGAACGATATTTTAATCGGATGGTTATTTAAATATTTTGGCGTAGATGAAAAGTTTTTATTTGAAGAAGCCAAAAAGGAATTCGGAGAGAAATCAGACGTAATCCAAAAAGCTATAGAAGAAGGGTATATTTTAGCTCAAGAAACAGAAAAGATGGGTAAAATTGGAGATGGAAATTATTTTATATCTGGGAATGAAGGAATTTCCATTGGTGCTTTGAGCGCGGGAATAGACATTTATTTGGCTTATCCAATGACTCCGGCTACTGCAGTTCTTCATTATTTAGCTAAAAAGGAAAAAGAATACAATATTATTGTTTCTCAGTTGGAAAATGAAATAGCAGTGGCCAACGCCGCTTTGGGGTCTTCTTTTACCGGGGCTAAAGTTATGGTCGGGACAGCCGGAGGAGGATTCGCTTTAATGACAGAAGCAATAAGTTTATCAGGAATTTCAGAATTACCTTTGGTCGTTTATTTATCTCAAAGGACAGGGCCAGCTACAGGAATTCCTACTTATACTGCTCAAGGAGATTTAAAATTTGCCGTTAACGCAGGACATGGAGAATTTCCTAAAGTAGTTGTTGCTCCTGGAGACGCTCAAGAAGCAATACTAAGAACAGAAGAAGCTTTTTACCTTTCTGGAAAATATAGAATTCCAGTTATTTTAGTTGGAGATAAGCATTTAGGAGAGTCAGATTACTCTTTTAAAGAGTTAAAGAATTCTAATATAACAAAAGAAAGGTTTTTGATAGATAATCCTCCTCAAGACTATAAGACTTATCAAATTACCGATAATGGAGTTTCTCCTGCTGCGGTCCCAGGGCAAGGGCCAGTTGTTAGAGCTATTAGTTATGAGCATGATGAATACGGACACACTATAGAAGATGCAAAAACCACAGTTGAAATGAATAACAAAAGGATGAAAAAGGCAAAAGGAATAAAGGAGGAAATAAGCAAATTAAATCCAGCTACAATTTACGGGAAAGGTAAGAATTTAATAATTGGCTGGGGCTCAACCAAAGGAGCTATAATAGATGCTTTGCCAGGATTGAAGGATTTCAGATTTCTTCAGATTTCTTATATTAGCCCGTTTCCTAAAGAGATAGTGAAAGAAGAGATGGAAAAATCAAACAGAATTGTTTTAGTGGAGAATAACGTTACTGGATTAATAGGAGATATTATTACAGAACAGACAGGTTTAAGCGTTAAAGAAAAGGTTTTAAAGTATGATGGTCGTCCATTTACTGCAGAATATATTGTAAAAGAAATTAAAAAATAAAAGCATGGAAGTAAAAGATTTTAATACAAAAGAACAAAATACTTGGTGCCCGGGATGCCCTAATATGGGGATAAATCAAGCTACAAAAGAAGCTTTGGCTGAATTGGTGAACGAAGGAAAAATAAAGGCGAAAGATGTCGCTATTTCTGTTGGGATAGGATGCCATGCAAAGATATACGATTATTTAAATGTTAATGGATTTTATGGTTTGCACGGCAGGACGATACCCGTTGCTTTGGGAATTAAAATGGGTAATCCTGAATTAACTGTATTAGGTTTTGGAGGAGACGGAGATACTTATGCTGAAGGAATAGCCCACTTTGTTCAGAATTGCAGGCATAATGCTAATATGACTATGCTGGTTCATAATAACCAGACATTTTCTTTAACCACTGGTCAGGCTACTCCTACTTCTGAAAAGGGGTTTGTCGGAGCCTCTACTCCTTTTGGAGAGGCAGAAGAGCCAATGAATCCAATTGCTTTAGCTTTGGTTTCAGGAGCCAGCTTTGTAGCCAGAAGCTATGCTTTAGACACCGTCCACTTAAAAGAAACAATAAAACAGGCGATAGAACACAAAGGATTTTCTTTTGTGGAAATAATACAACCCTGCATAATATTTCATAACACGGTTTCCTACTTTAAAGATCATATCTATAGATTAGAAGATAATGACGCCCAAGATTTTAATAAGGCTCTGGAGTTGTCTAGAGAGTGGGATTATTCTTTTGATAAGGATAAGAAAGTTTCAATAGGAACATTCTATAAAATAAAAAAGCCCACTTTCGAAAGTCAGTGGCCTCAATTAAGAAAACCTTGCTACTTAATAGACAGAAAAATAGATTGGGAAAAGCTTTCCGAAGAGTTTAAATAGAATTACACTTTTTCTATTTGAGCGCCAAGTTTTTTTAATTTTTGCTCTATATTTTCGTGACCTCTTTCTATTTGAGAAATGTTTTCAATTGTAGTTTCTCCTTTTGATGCTAGTGCAGCTAAGATTAAAGCCGCACCAGATCTAATATCAGAAGTATTTATCTTGTTTCCAACTAATTCTTTCTTTCCGAAAATTAGAGCTCTATGAGGGTCTGTTATTTCAATATCTGCCCCTAGTTTCCTTAATTCATGAAGGTGTTGGAACCTATTTTCGTAGAGAGGGTCGTGTATTAAACTTTTTCCCTCAGCTTGAGTTAAAAGAGTAGAGGTTTGCGGTTGGAGATCTGTAGGAAATCCAGGATATGGCAACACTTGGATTTTTGTTGCTTTGAAATTCTTCGAAGGCATTACTATTATTTCATTTTCATTTTCTTCAAAATTTACTCCTATTTCCTTCATTTTTTCCAGAAAACTAGTTAATGGTTCAAGGTCAACATTCTTTATTTTTCCCTCTCCGCATAAGGCCAAAGCGATAAAGAATGTTCCTGTTTCTAATGGGTCAGAGCATATCTTAAATTCAGCTCCTTTTAAAGATTTTCTTCCAGTTATTTTAATAGTATGAGTTCCTATCCCCTTTACTTCAGCCCCCATTTTATTCAATAGATTCCCCAAATCTTGAACCTGTATTTCAGCCGCAGCCAATTCAATCTTTGTTTCTCCTTCAATTAAAGCAGCTGTCATCATCAATATTTCAGTAGCCGTCACAGAGAATTCGTCTAATATTATTCTTTTTCCCCTCATATTTTCTGGAGCTTCAAAATGATAAAATCCGTCTTTTTCTTCAACTTTTACTCCTAAGTTTTTTAAAGCTTGGATATGGGTTGATATCGGTCTTAATCCTATTTTGTCTCCCCCAGGATGAGGAATTTTTATTTTTTTAAATCTAGCTAGAAGAGGACCAATTAGCAAAACAGAAATTCTCATTTTTTCAAATAATTCTGAAGGAATTTTTTCTGGATCTATGTTTTCTGGATTTATCTTTACTTTTCTTTCTCCAATCCATTCTATTTGTGCCCCCATTCTTTTTAATATTTCAATATAGTCTGTAACGTCAGAAACCAAGGGAAGATTATCTATTATAGATGGTTCTTTCGAAAGCAAAACAGCAGACAAACAAGCTCCGGCTGAATTTTTATATCCTGCAATTTCCACTTCTCCAGATAAATTAACCCCTCCCTTTATTAGGAATTTGTCTTGCATAATTAGTATTTTTACTCTACAATAAATGATAACTTATGTCAAAAAAGACTAAAAAAATAGTCTGCATTGGTGGTGGTACTGGTACATTCACCGTTCTTTCTGGTTTGAAAAAATATCCAATTTCTTTATCTGTTATCGTCTCAATGTTTGATAGTGGCGGAAGCAATAAAGTAATTCGGGATGAGTTCGGGTTGTTACCCACTAGCGATTTAAGGCAATGTTTTGTTGCTTTGGCAGAAGACGGCAATGGGTTAGAACATACATTAAGAGAGCTTTTCATGTATCGATTTTATAAGGGCGACGGAATAAATGGGATGACTTTCGGAAACTTATTTATGGCAGCTCTTAGCGATATTCTGGGTTCGCAGAGAATGGCGATAAAAAAAACTGGTCAAATTTTAAAAATAAAAGGAAAAGTTATTCCAGTCAGTCTGAACGATTCAAATCTGGTGGCAGTCTATGAAAACGGGAAAACATTAATCGGAGAAAGTTTGATAGATGAGCCGAAACACAACGGAAAAATGAAAATAAAGAAAGTTTATTTAAAACCAAGCGCTAAGGCATGCCCGGAAGCCATAAAAGAAATCATGGATGCCGATTTGATTGTCATTGGTCCGGGAGATTTATATACTAGTTTGATACCAAATTTATTGGTCGGTGGGATTAAAAAGGCCCTGAATAAAACAAAGGCTAAAGTAGTTTATATTTTGAATCTAATGACTAGATATGGTCAAACTTACAGATTTAAGGCCAGCGATCACATTTATGCTCTAGAAAAATATTTAGGAAAGAATAATATAGATTTTGTTTTGATAAATTCAAAACCAATTCCTTCCTCATTAATAAAAAAATATGAAAAACAGAAAGAATCATCTGTCTTAGATGATTTAAAAGATGATTATTTTAAGATAATAAGAAAGGATTTATTAAATCAAGGAGAAGCAAAGATGATTCCTGGTGATATTCTGAAAAGAAGTCTTATCCGTCATGACTCTAGAAAATTAGCTAAAATGTTAATTAACTTATGCAAGCTGTAATATTGGCAGCGGGAGAAAGTTCCCGCTTCTGGCCATTAAACCAAAAGCACAAGTCCCTTTTTAAGATAATGGGTAAACCTTTGATTTGGTATACAATTGATGGTTTAAAAAGGGCAGGGATTAAAGAAATTATTATTGTGCAGGATCCGGAAAAAAACATCGAGCAAGAATTAAAAGATTACAATTTAGAGGTAAAAATTCAATATGTGGTTCAATCGGAGCCAAAAGGAATGGGAGATGCTGTATTTCAAACAAAAGAATTAATTAATGATTCATTCTTTATTTTAAACCCCTATTATTTTGGTATAGAGAAAATAATAAAAGGGATGATAGATAAGAAACAAAAAATTAATACAGATTGGGTTATACTCACCAAAGAGGATGATTCTAATCCTTGGGATTATGGCACCGTCGTTTTAGAAGAAGTTGGTAAAGTTAGAACAGATAGGATAGTAGACATAAAAGAAAAGCCGACAATGGGGAAAGAGCCCTTTTATGAATATGAGGATAGTGATGCCGTCTATATAAAGGCAGTAGGGATTTATTTTCTTTCCCAGAAATTTTTTGATTACTATAAAAAAGTTGAAAAAAAACATAATAATTTTGAAGATACACTTAAGCTATTCGCGAAAGAAGAATTTGTAAGAGAATTTAGAAATGGAGAAGAGATGATTAGTTTGAAATACCCTTGGCATTTATTTGAAGTGAATCGGTATTTAATGAATAAATATTTAGGAGATAAACCGTACATTGGGCAAAATGTGAAAATCTTCGAGAACGCAGTGATTAAAGGACCTTGTTATATCGGAGATAATTGTATAATTGGAAATAATGCTTTGATCCGTGAATATACCAACATAGAGGATAATGTGATGGTTGGCGCTAACGCCGAAATCACAAGGTGTATTTTTCAAAAAGACGTGCATGTCCATTCTGGATATTTTGGAGATTCAATTTTTGGGAAAGGATGTCGTGTGGGAGCAGGAACTATTACGGCCAACGTTAGAGGTGATAGGCAGAATATAAAAACTGTTGTTAAGGGCGAGAAGATAGAAACGGGTTTGACTAGTCTTGGAGTGATAGTTGGAGATAATAGTAAATTTGGTATTCATGCCGGGACAATGCCCGGAGTTTTAATCGGCAGAGACTGTTCAGTTGGTCCTGGGACTTTAGTTTTTGAAAATATAGAAGATAACATTCTCTTTTATTCTGAGTTTAAGGGAGTAAAGAAAAAACTTTCCGCTTGACAGAAGAGCTTTATTTTTATAGCTTAATAACATTGTGGCGGAGAAACACTGGCTCTGTTACTTTTGTATCTTGGTTCTTTAGAAAGGGGGTGATGTCTATTGCTTGCATTTTTATACGTATGATATAACAGATGAAAGGAGATTTGCCTATTTTATAATCCTATCTCATTCCAAAAATCTATTTAAAAAGAATAAGCTTATTAAACGGAGGAGATTCTCCTGCGTATATAATGAAAGTAATTCCTTTCATTAATCGTATTAATGACGATATCACGTCGGGTCCTGTAATTTCAGGACCCTTTTTTTGTGCTATACTTTAAAAATGATTTCAAAAGAAAATAAAAAATATGTTATTGGAGTTGACGGCGGAGGGGCCAAAACCATAGCTGTTTTGGCTGATTTGGATGGGAAAATTCTTAAGATGGCAAAAGAAGGATCTTCTCACCCGAGGAACATTGGAATGAAGAGAGCAATAGATACTCTTGCTTTGGTCATTGAAAAAGTAATGCCAGGGAATAAAGAAGTTTTAGCTGTTTTTATTGGTTTGCCGGCGATGGAAGAAGAGTTTAAATTTAAAAAAGAAAAAATAAGAAAAGAATTGCTAAAGCGTAAAAAGATTTCTCCTATTTTTAAAGGGAAATTGGTAATAGGATCAGATCAATTGGTTGGTTTTAGGTCGGGAACAGATAAAAAAGAAGGAGTTGTTTTAATAGCTGGTTCAGGTTGTGCCATCCATGGTTGGAGGGGAGGGAAAGAGATTAAAGTTGATGGCTGGGGTTATTTGAGCGAATTGGGGTCATCTTTCAGAATTGGGCAAAGGGCGCTGCAGGAAATGTTTAAAGATTTGGACGGGAGATCTCCAAAAACCCTGATTACGAATTTAATTTTTAAGAAATTGAAAGTTAAAAACAAAGAAAGTCTTATTAAAAGAATCTATTCTAAAAACCCCATAGATATAGTGCCATCTTTTGCAATTTTGGTCGACAAGGCGGCTGAAAAAAAAGATAAAGTGGCCAAAGATATACTTCAAGAGGTGGCAGAGGAATTGGTTTCATCTGCCAGAGTTGTAATTAAAAAGTTGAGATTCCAAAATAAATGTTTCCCTGTAGTCTTAATAGGTAGTATGTTTAAATCAAAAATAGTATTAGATAGAGTAAAGAAAGGGATTAAAAGAATCGTTCCTAAGGTTAAATTTATTAAACCCCAGAAAGAGCCGGTTGTCGGAGCGGTAAAATTGGTTTTGGAACAAGTAGAAGAATGAAGAAGATAGAATTGAAAAATGTGAATATCAAAGAATTGGCAGGGTTCTTGCGAGAAGGAAAGGTAATGGTTTGTCCAACAGACACTGTTTATGGAATTATTTGTAATGCGAATGACAAAAAAGCGGTTGATAGACTTTTTAAAATAAAGAAAAGAGACAGAAAGAAGCCGATCCCTATTTTTATTAAGGATATAAAAATGGCAAAATCTGTTGCTATTATAAATGATCAACAGGAAAAATATTTAAAATCAATTTGGCCAGGAAGAATAACTGCGATCTTGAAGCCCAAAATAAAATTTCCTTCGGGCATAGGAAAAAACAAAATAGAGATTGGTTTAAGAATTCCTAAATATACATTAATTAATAATTTATTATCTCTTTTTAATTCTCCTATTACTGGAACATCCGCCAATATTTCTGGGGAATCTTCTTCAACAAAGATTAAAGAGGTTATTTTTCAATTTGAGAGGCAAAAATATCAACCAGACGTAATTATCGATGGTGGCAATCTGTCTAAAAATAAACCATCGACAATTATAAATTTAACTATTTATCCATCAAAAATATTAAGAAAATGAGGATTTTAGCGATAGAAACATCATGTGATGACACAAGCGTAGCTTTAGTTGATATTAAAGGTTCTAATTTTAAAATATTAGAAAATATTATTTCTTCGCAGATTAAAATACATAAAAAATGGGGAGGGGTAGTCCCCAATTTGGCTAGAAGGGAGCACCAAAAAAATCTTCCGATAATATTGAAAAAGGTTTTAAGCAATAAAGAAAAACCAGACATTGTATCAGTTACTAAGGGTCCTGGTTTAGAACCATGTCTATGGGTTGGAATTAATTTAGCAAGAGAATTAGCTGAAAAAATAAAAAAACCATTAATCGGGATAAATCATATAGAAGCTCATGTGCTTGTTAACTTTATTAGCGAAGATTCTAAGATAAAAATAAATAAAAAACTATTCCCGGCAATTTGTTTAATTGTTTCTGGAGGGCATACTCAGCTTGTTTTAATGAAGGGTCTGGGAAAATATAAAATAATTGGAGAAACCAGAGATGATGCAGCTGGGGAGTGTTTTGATAAAATAGCTAAGATCTTAGGGCTTGGATATCCTGGTGGGCCTATTATTGATAATAAAGCAGATCAATGGAGATCTAAATCAATTATTTCCAAGAAAAATATTAAATTACCCAGACCGATGATGAATCAAAAGAATTATGATTTTAGCTTTTCTGGACTTAAAACGGCAGTACTTTATGATTTTAAGAGTCGTTCTCAAAAAGCTAGAAAGTCAGAATCATATATTCAAGAGATATCTAGCGAAGCGCAACAGTCAATAATTGATGTTTTAATATCAAAAACAATAAAGGCTATTAAAGAATTTAAAGTTAATTCACTCATCCTTGGCGGAGGCGTTACCGCCAGTAAGGAATTGAAAAAACAGTTTAGGGATAAAATAAAAAAAGAATTTCCAAAAGTTGAAATTTTAATTCCTTCTCCATCATTTTCTACAGACAATGCTTTAATGGTAGCTACAGCTGCTTTCTTACATAAAGATGATAAAAATAAGAACTGGAAGACAATGAAGGCTAATGCTAATCTTAAGATAGACAAATAATATGAACTGGAATACATCTTTTTTTGAATTAATAAATCAATATGCTGGAAAGAGTGTATGTCTTGATAGTTTGGCCATCTTTTTTGCTGAATACTTACAATATGTTTTAGTTTTTATTTTTGTAATTTTATTAATCAAAAATTTCGATAAATATCTTCCCTTAATTTTAAGAATTGTAGCGGCCGGTATTCTAGCTAGAATTATTATTACTGAAATAATAAGACTTGTTTGGGAAAGGCCAAGACCGTTTATTGAGAATAATGTAAATCTTATATTGGAACATTCTCCTTTGGCTTCTTTCCCTTCTGGTCATGCTTCGTTATTCTTTGCTGTATCTACCGTAATATATCTTTATAATAAAAAAGCTGGCATATTATTTTTCATTGCCAGTTTCTTAATTTCTATCTCTAGAGTTTTTGCTGGGATTCATTGGCCAGCCGATATAATAGCTGGAGCTTTAGTTGGAATATTCTCGGGTTGGTTAATAGTTAGATTTTTAAAGCAATCCTAGTGCCGCGGGTGGGACTCGAACCCACACAGGATTGCTCCTATACGATTTTGAGTCGTACGCGTAAACCAATTCCGCCACCGCGGCATATCGCTTTGTTATTCTATTACATTTCTCCTTCTTTTTCAACTTTGTAGCCACATTCTTTATTGGAGCATTTTTCCCATTTCTTCCCGCTTTCTATAAGCATTGCATTGCACCTAGGACAGAATTTACCAGTAGGTTTATACCATAAAGCATAGTCGCATTTTGGATAAGTACTGCATCCGTAGAAAACTTTTCTTTTTTTAGTTCTTTTGAGGACTATCTTCCCCTTTTTGCACCCGGGACACTTAATGCCCAAATCGTTTTCTTTTAAAGATTCTGTATATTTGCATTTAGGGAAGTTAGAACAGGCATAGAACTTTCCATATCTTCCTAGCTTTATAATTAGAGGAGACTTGCATTCGGGGCAGATTTTATCTGTAGGGGTATCAGTAATGTCTTTTTTTTCTATTAATTTATATTTTTCTTCTAAATTATCTATAAAAGGATCATAGAAATCTTCTATTACTGGAAGTAATTTCTTTTCTCCTTGAGCTATTTTGTCTAATTCTGATTCCATTTCAGCAGTAAATCCCATGTCCACTATTTTGGGGAAATGTTCAACTAACATATTGTTTACCACTGTTCCTATTTCAGTCGGTTGGAATCTTCTTTGTTCATTCTTTTCTATATAGTTTTTATCCTGAATATTAGAAAGGATTGGAGCATAGGTAGAAGGTCTTCCAATGCCATTTTCTTCCAAAGTTTTAATCAAAGAAGCTTCATTGTACCTTGGAAGAGGTTGGGTAAAGTGCTGATTTGGATTTAATTCTTTCAGTTTAAGTTTTTCTCCTTCTTTTAATTCCGGCAGTTCTTTTTCTTCAAACTTAATAGGATAAACTTTTAAAAATCCATCGAATTTTAATAATTGTCCCATTGTTCTGAATCCGTAATTTTTAGCTTTAATATCTGCAGTTTGGGTATTAAAGACGGCCTGAGCCATCTGGCTGGCCATAAATCTTTTCCATATAAGATCATAAAGGCGATGTTGGTTTGAATCTAATTTTAAAGATTCAGGGGTTTTATCGGGATAACTTGGTCTTATTGCTTCATGAGCTTCTTGAGCTCCTTTGCTTTTAGTTTTGTATTTCCTGAATGATCCTGCCCAGTATTTTTCTCCGTATTCCTTTTTGATAAAATCTTTTGCGGCAAAGAGAGATTGATCAGAAAGATTTAGAGAATCTGTCCTATGGTAGGTTATAAATCCTTTTTCATAAAGCTTTTGAGCCGTTCCCATAGTAAACCTAGCTGGAAAGCCGAGTTTTTTGGAAGCTTCTTGTTGCATAGTAGAAGTAGTAAAGGGAGGATAAGGATTTCTATTAACTTCCTTTTTTTCTATCTTTTCAACTTCGTAATCTGCGTTTTCTAGGTCTTCTATTATTTGCTTTGCCTCGTTTTCGTTTTTTATCTCTAACTTATCTATTGTTTTCCCGTCTTTTTTTACTAAAAAAGATTCAAACTGATTCTTTCCTTTTTCTAATAAGGCTACAATGTTCCAGTATTCCTGGGCGATAAAAGCTTGTATTTCTTTTTCTCTTTCGGCAACTAGTCTTAAAGCTACAGATTGAACTCTTCCAGCAGATAATCCCCTGGCTATTTTCTTCCATAAAAAAGGAGAAAGTTTATATCCGACAATTCTATCTAAGATTCTCCTGGCTTGCTGGGCACGAACCTTAGACATGTCTATTTTTCTGGGGTTTTCCAAGGCTTTTTTTATGGCAGTCTTAGTAATCTCATGAAAAACTATCCTTTGATATTCGTTTTCATTTAAGCCCAAAATAAAAGACAAGTGATAGGCAATGGCCTCTCCTTCCCTGTCTTCATCAGTAGCCAGAATAATTTGATCTGATTCTTTTGCTTCTTTTTTCAATAAATTAACATTCTTTCTGGCCTTCGGCATTATTATGTATTCTGGCTTAAAATCATTCTCTATATCTATCCCCAGTTTACTTTTAGGCAAGTCTCTTACGTGTCCGTAAGAAGATAGAACTTTGTAGTTTTTACCAAGGAATTTTGATATTGTAGATGCCTTCGTTGGACTTTCTACGATGACTAAATTCATATTTTTTGAGTGTAGCACTTTAATTTAATATTTCAAAACTTCTTTTAGATATTGCATCAGACAGCATCTGACAATAAAGATTCAATCCAACCTGGTTTATGTTGCCGGATTGTTCTCTCCCTAATATATTTCCCGCTCCTCTAATCTCCATGTCTCTTAGAGATATTTTATATCCTGAGCCAAGCTCTTCAGCTTCTTTTAAAGCTTTTAATCTTAGTTTGGCCTTATCTTTTAATTTCTTTCCATATAGAAAATAGGAAAAAGCCTTTATTCGGGATCTGCCCACTCTTCCTTTTATCTGATAGGCCTGGGCCAATCCCAATCTGGAAGCATCGGCAACTATCAAAGTGTTAACATTGGGAAGATCTAAACCGTTTTCAATAATAGTAGTTGCTATTAAAACGTCAATCTTTTTATTTTGAAACTCTTCCATTACTCTTATCAATTCTTTTTCTCTGAGCTTCCCATGGACTATTCCAATTTTAGCTTCAGGAACCAATTCTTCCAGAGATTTCTTTATTATATCTATGTTTTCTACTCTGTTGTGCAGATAATATATTTGCCCTTTTCTTTTTAGTTCTTGTTTTATAGCTTCTTTCACAGTGTTTTTTGACCACAAAGCTAAGTTTATATTAACAGGGAGTCTTCCTTCTGGAGGAGTTTGGATTAGGCTAATATCTTTTAAAGAAGACAAGGAAAGATAAAGAGTTCTGGGTATCGGAGTGGCAGAAAGAGACAATATGTCTAAGGAAGTTCTGAGTTTTTTTAATTTCTCTTTTTGTCTTACTCCAAATCTTTGCTCATCGTCTATTATAAATAATCCAAGGTTTTTGAATTCGATGTCTTTAGACAGTAAGCGATGGGTTCCAATGATTATATCAATCTTTCCTTTGTTTATTTCTTCTACCAATTCTTTTTGCTCTTTCTTAGTCTGAAGGCGGGAAATCAATCCAATTGTTACTGGAATGTTCTTTAATCTCTTTTTGAAATTCTGGAAATGTTGGTCAGCTAAAATAGTGGTTGGGCAGATTATAGCTACTTGGTATCCGGACTCGGCCGCCATCAAGGCAGTTCTTATGGCGATTTCTGTTTTTCCAAAGCCAACATCTCCGCAAACTATTCTATCCATAGGTTTAGTTTTTTGAAGATCGTTTTTTATATCTTCTAAAACTTGTATTTGATCAGGTGTTTCTTCAAAGGGAAAACTTAAGGCTAATTGTCTGTCTAAATCGTCATCAGTCAAATAGGGAGGACGAATTGTTATTTCTCTTTTGGCAGCTATATCTAGAATCTCTTTGGCCAGTTTTTCTGTCTCTTCTCTTATTTTCTTTTTAGTTTTCTGCCATAAAGAAGATCCTAATCTAGATATTCTAGGTTCAGTAAACCCCACATATCTAGACAGTTTTCTTTCCAAGCCGACAGGAACATATAATTTATCTTCTGAAGCATATTCTAATAAATAGTATTTTTGGTTATTCATTAATACTTGCTGGGCGTATTTTCCTATCCCGTGATCTAAATGAACTAGATAATCTCCAGACTTTAGATTATTTAAATCGGAGAATAGTTTCTGAGATTTGAGTTTCTTTTTAAGGATTGTTTTAACGCTTTCTTCGCTCTCTATTTCTATGGGTAGCTTTTCTATGTTTTCAATTTCATTTCCAAGGAAATCTAATCTGACAGCATACATAGAGTTGATAGGAAATATTTCAATAATCCCTCCTTTTTGGGAGAATTCTCCGGGAAAGGACACTTTCAATACTTTCTCGTATCCCATTTCATCTATTTTTCTTAAAAGTTCAGAAAAGTTAATCTTTTGGTTCTTTTGTAGGAAAAGAGTATTGTCTTGGAAAAAAGACTGAGTTTTCCTTACTTTTAATATTTTTTTTATATTATCTTCAATCCAAAGATTCCCCTTTTCTAAAAAGTAGGGGGTAATAGCACATATCAATATCTTTTCAGCTTCTCTTGACAAATTCATTCAATTAAGTATAATATAAGATTATAGTTTTATTGTCAATTTGCATTTTGTTTTCCGGTCTATCTGCGAGTGGCCTACAATGTTCTGGACATCCCTCCTTTAGTCCAGATAGCCGATAAAGTCAGTGTTTTGAAAGTTTTCTTTTAAAATACTAACGCTCGCAGGTAGGCCGGAGGACAAAATATATTATGAAAGGGGTAAAAAATTGTTTATAAAAGTTTTCAAAAGGTTTTTTGCCGCTTTTTTAGCTTTCAAAAATCCAGAATTGCTTCGGCTATATGAATATTCCGGAGCATTGTCTAA
Source organism: bacterium (assembly GCA_043817685.1). Lineage (GTDB taxonomy): Bacteria > Patescibacteriota > Minisyncoccia > Minisyncoccales > RBG-13-42-11 > JBAZFF01. Next base: position 21,206 of record JBDRGQ010000004.1, read on the forward strand.
ACACTTCTTTAAGTGTTTAGCAATTAAGGAAATAGCTCACGCTCAAAATGGACAGCTATTCTCTATGATTTTTATAGATCTGGATAACTTCAAGGAATTCAATGATACTTACGGTCACGTGAAGGGCGATGATTATCTTAAGCGTTTTGTTGAAACAATTAAGAAATGTTGTCGTTCCTACGATTTGGTCGGAAGTTGGGGTGGAGATGAATTTGTTCTGCTTTTACCTAGAACTACTGCTGATCAAGCACAATCTATAGTTAAAAGAATAAATTCTTTTTTCCCATTCTTTTCTTGGGGAATTAGTATCTGGTCTGAGGGAGATGATCTTAAAAGTCTTGTAGAAAGGGCTGACCAGAGAATGTTTGAGGCTAAAAGAGCAAAAAAGGCCGGGGATCGATAGTTTCATCCTCGGCTTTTCTATTTATTGTATTCCGTCATTGCCTCATTCTCTTCTCCTTTTAATATCATATCTAAGGCTTCGTCAGTCTTTTTAAATACATCTTTTAAATTACCAAGCTTGTTTATTTTTCTAAGAACAAAGATTTCCGAATGTTTAACTTTTCCTTTGCTAGGTTGAATTCCTATTCTTATCCTTTTGAAATCTTTTGTGCCGATAATTTTAATAATAGAGTCTATTCCTTTATGTCCGGCTGTCCCTCTGTCTTTTACTATTCTTATTTTCCCGAAAGGCAGATCTATATCGTCTTGTAGAACTATTAGATTGTCATTGTTTATTTTCCATTGATTCATTAAAGCTCCTACGGCAGAACCGGATGAATTCATGAATGTCTGAGGTTTAGCCAATATAACCTTTTCTCCATTTATCTTGTCTTCTGCTATTTCTGATTTAAGTTTTTTATCCATCTTAAACTCAGGGAAGTTTTTTCCCCTTGAAAAGAAGTCTATAGCCAAAAATCCTATATTATGCCAGGTTTTTTCGTATTTTTCTCCTGGATTACCCAGTCCGACGATTAAAAACATGTTATTCCATTATCTTATCATTTCTCTTGCCAAAAAGTAAAATATTGAGTATAATTTGAACATGAAAAGTTTCTTTGGTTTTCTTTGGGAAATAGTTAAAATAGTCGTGATTGCCCTTGTAATAGTTTTGCCTATCCGCTATTTTTTGTTTCAGCCTTTCTTTGTAAACGGTCAGTCAATGGATCCTAATTTTGAAGATGGGGATTATCTAATAGTGGATGAGTTAAGTTATAGGCTAAGGGCGCCCGAGAGAGGAGAAGTTGTTGTTTTTAACTATCCCAATGATATCTCCCAAAAGTATATTAAAAGAATTATTGGACTTCCCGGAGAGACATTAGAGATAATAGACGGGAAAATATACATAACAAATACAGAAAGAAAAATAGAACTGGATGAGTCAGGATATCTTCCTTCTGTTTACACTACAGGGACTATTAGGGTGAATTTGGATGAAGAAGAATATTTTGTTCTAGGAGATAACAGGACTGTTTCATCTGATTCCAGACGTTGGGGAACTCTACCAAGAAAAAATATTATTGGTCAGGCATTTTTTAGAGCTTGGCCCTTTGCTTCTTTAACTAAAATATCAGCTCCAGTTTATTAAAATATATGGCAAATAAAAACAAGATACAAAGAGTAAGCGGAATGCACGATATATTGCCAGAAGAACAGCATTATTTTGATAAGATTTACGATGTCTGCAAAAATGTTGCAGATTTTTATGATTTTAAAAAAATAGATACTCCGTTTTTAGAATATTCAGACTTATATGCTAAAGGAACAGGCCTTTCTACAGATATTGTTCAAAAGCAGATGTATTCTTTAAGAACAAGAGGAGGAGATTTGTTAACTTTGAGACCGGAGTTCACTCCCGGGATAGTCAGATCTTACATAGAACACGGAATGCAGAATCTTCCCCAACCAGTAAAATTATATTCTTATGGTTCTGTTTTCAGGTATGAACATCCACAAGCCGGAAGATACCGCCAGTTCCGCCAGTTCAATGTTGAGATCATAGGAGACGAAAATCCTGTTGTGGATGTTCAGCTTATTCAGTTTTTCTACAATATATTAAAAGAATTAAAAATAAAGAACTTAATTATAGAAGTTAACAGCATAGGAGATAGCCAGTGCAGGCCCTATTATAAGAAGTTATTGGTTAATTATTTAAAATCCAGAGATTCGGCTTTATGCGCTGATTGTAGAAGAAGAGCAAAAACTAATCCTTTGAGAGTTTTGGATTGTAATGAAGAAAAGTGTCAGAGAATTATGAGTCAGGCTCCCCAAACAATAGATCATTTGTGCGACGAATGTCATTCACATTTCAAAAGCGTTTTGGAATTGTTGGATGAAGCTGAAATTCCCTATAGATTAAATCCTAATTTGGTAAGAGGTTTGGATTATTACACTAAAACAGTGTTCGAGATTTTTTCTGAAGAAAGAACTAAGAAAGAAGGAGAAAATTCTATTCCCAGATTGTCTTTAGTGGCTGGTGGAAGATACGATGCTTTAGTAAAATTATTGGGAGGAGAATCTGTTGGGGCTACAGGCGGAGCAATGGGAGTAGAAAGAGTTAATTTGTTGGTCAAAGCAAAAAACGGAAAGGCTCCGAAAACAACAGTTCCTCAAGTATTCTTGGCCCAATTAGGAAATGCGGCCAAAAGAAAGAGTTTGAAATTGTTTGAGGATTTTAGGAAAGCCAAGATAAGAGTTGCAGAAACATTCGGAAAAGATTCTTTAAAAGCTCAATTAAGATCCGCAGATAAATTAGAATCTAGATATACTTTATTGCTTGGCCAGAAAGAAGTTTTAGAAGGAACGATAATTATCAGAGACATGAAATCAGGGAAGCAAGACACTGTTAAATTTGATAAAGTCGTTAAAGAAATAAAGAAAAGGCTAAAGAAATAATGGACTGTATCTTTTGTAAAATAGCAAATAAAGAGATGCCGAAAGAGTTTTTGTACGAGGATGATCAAGTGGTAGCTTTCGACGACATAGCACCGAAAGCTCCTATCCATATTCTAATAATTTCTAAAAAACACATTGATTCGGTAAATAATTTAAAAGAAGAAGATAAAGAATTAATAGGAAAAATGATTTTGGTAGCCAGAAACATAGCTAAAGAAAAAGACGTGTCTGAAGCGGGCTATAGATTACTTTTTAACACTGGTAAAAACGCTGGACAAACGGTCGATCATATACATTTACATTTAATCGGAGGAACAAAACTTCCTTTCGCTTAATATGGTATTAGAAGTTAAAAAACAAGAGAGAGAGACAACTCAAGCTTTAATAAGACGTTTCACAAAAAACATTCAAAGAAGCAGGATTTTAATGCAGGCCAGGAAAAACAGGTTTTACCAAAGGACAAAATCAGTCCAGATAAAAAAAAGAGCAGCATTAAGAAGAGAAACGGCAAAAATTCGATACGAGAAATTAAAAAAGCTCGGTCAGCTTAAAACAAATGTCTCTAAAAGAAGAAATTAATCAAGCTTTAAAAACCTTTTTGAAAGAGAAAAAGGAATTAGAAGTTTCAACCCTAAGACAATTATTGTCCTCTATTTTGAATAAGGAAAAAGAAAAAAGATTCACTTTGTCAAAAGAAAATCCAAACATTACAGAAGAAGACAGTCAATTAGTTGACGAAGAGATTTTAGATGTAGTTAGTTTGGAAGCTAAAAAAAGAAGAGAAGCTATAGAAGGATTTGAAAAAGGAGGAAGAACGGAATCTGCGGAAAAAGAAAAAAAAGAATTGGAAATATTAAAAAATTATTTGCCGGAACAACTTTCGGAAGAAGAAATAAATAATTTAGTGACAGAAGCAGTTAATAAGGTTGGGGCAAAAGAAATTAAAGACATGGGAAAAGTAATGGCAGAATTAATGCCCAAAACCAAAGGAAAAGCAGACGGTGCTTTAGTTGGAAAAATTGTAAAAGAAGCGCTTGGTCAATGATAGAGATAAACAATCTTACCAAAAAAAAGATAGATACTGATTTTTTGAAGAAAATTGGCCAAAATATATTAAAAAAAGAAAAAAGAAATGGTCTGGAAATCTCAGGCGCCCTAGTTGGACAATCTAGGATAAAAGAGATAAATAAGAAGTATAGGAGGAATAATAAGCCAACAGACGTCCTATCTTTTTTTTATGGAGATTCAGGAGAAATAATTATCTGCCTCGACATGGTAAAAAGAGGGGAAGAAGAGTTAGCCAGAGTATTTATACACGGATTGTTGCACATTCTGGGGTATGACCACGAAAAAACCCAGAAAGAAGCTAAAATTATGCAGGGGAAAGAGAATTATTATTTATCACAAGAGTATGGCAAAAAGTAATTTAATTGCCGGATTAGATATAGGAACAGGGCATATTAAATTATTGGTTGTGAAACAAAAAGAAGACCAGCCTGGTTTTGAAGTAGTTTCCCAATTAAAGGAAACTTCTTTCGGGGTAAGAAAGGGAGTTGTTATTGATACAGAAAAGGTTTCCAGAATAATACAGATACTTTTAAACAGAGCCAGAGAAGAGACCGGCCAGAAAATAAATGCTGTTTTTACAAATATTGGAGGCAGCCATTTATCTTGTGTATCTTCCAGAGGGATGATTGCAGTATCTAGAGCAGACCAGAAAATTTCAGAAATGGATGTTGCTAGAGTTATAGAATCTGCTAAAACAGTTTCTTTGCCTTCCAATAGCCAGATTATGGAAGTTTATCCTAAAGAATTTATAGTTGATAACAATGACGGAGTAAAGGAAGCAATCGGCATGCACGGAGGAAGACTAGAAGTGGAAACAATGGTTTTGGCATGTTTTACCCCTTATTTGAATAATTTAACCCAGGCGATACTAGCCTCTGACCTTCGGATATTGGATGTTGTTCCTTCTTCTTTGGCCTCAGCCGAAGCAGTTTTAACTCCGAAACAAAAAGAATTAGGGGCAGCTATCTTAGATATCGGAGCTGGCACCTCTGAGTTGGCAATATTTGAGGAAGGAGAGCTGGTCCATTTAGTGGTGTTCCCCATGGGGTCAGCCAATATCACCAATGATATCGCCATTGGTCTGAAGACTGATATTGATACTGCAGAAGTTATAAAGATTGAAAAAGGGTCTTGCTCATTCAAAGGAAGTGATAAAAAAGAAAAGGTAGAAGTGGAAGGAGAAGATACTTTGATATTCTCTCAAAAAATGCTCTCCAGGATCATAGAGGCTAGAGTTTCAGAAATATTCGGAGAAGTCCAAAAAGAATTAAAAAAGATTCAAAAACAAGGAATGCTTCCTGCTGGAATTGTACTTACTGGCGGAGGTTCAAGGACTCCTAAAATAGTTGATTTGGCTAAAAAAGAATTAAAGCTTCCTTGCAGGATAGGGAAACCAATGGATTTTTATGGTTTGGAAGAAGATTTAAATTATGCCACTTCCTGCGGTTTGATTATGAGAGGAATGAGAGGATCTAATAGAAGCTTATCAATTTCTTCCAGTAATTGGACAGAAAAAACCAAATTCGTAGACAGGTTCAAAAAAATATTAAAAGTTTTTATTCCATAATTATGTTTACTAAAATTAAAGTTGTAGGACTTGGAGGTTCTGGGGGAAACGCCCTCTCCAGGATGAAAAAATGTAATATTAAGGGAGTAGAACTTATTGCCATGAATACCGATGCTCAAGACCTGACCAAAACCAGAGCTGATTTTAAGATAAGAATCGGAAAAAAAACTACTCAAGGATTAGGCTCTGGCATGAACCCCGAAATAGGCAGAAAATCTGCTTTAGAAAATAAAGAAGACATAAAAAAATCTTTGCAGGGAGCAGAAATGGTTTTTCTTGCTTGTGGTCTGGGAGGCGGAACAGGGACAGGTTCGATTCCAATAGTGGCAGAGATAGCCAAGGAAATGGGAATACTTACTCTGGCAGTTGTTACTAAACCTTTTTCTTTTGAGGGCCAGATTCGTCAGAAAATTGCTGAAAACGGAGCTAGAAAATTGAAAGATAAAGTAGATACTTTAATCACTATTTCCAATGATAAACTTCTAGCCACTTTGGATCCAAAAACCCCGTTAATGAGTGCTTTCTGGGCTTGCGATGATATTTTAAGACAGGCAGTTCAGGGAATATCTGATCTTATTTCATTGCCCGGAATTATTAATGTAGATTTTGCGGATGTTAAAGCTATTATGTCTAATGCTGGCTCTGCTATTTTTGGCGTAGGAAAAGCTCGAGGGGAAGGAAGAGCTCAAAAAGCAGCTCTATCAGCCATTAATTCTCCCTTGCTTGATGTTTCAGTAAAAGGAGCTAAAGGCGTATTGTTTAATATTTCTGGTGGAAAAGATATCAGTTTGGCTGAGATAGACGAAGTGGCTAATATCATAACTCAGGAAATGAATCCTGAGGCTAAAATTATTTTCGGAGCAGTCCAGGATGAAAAATTAAAAACTGGAGAAATAAAAGTAACTGTTATTGCTACGGGATTTTAAAGGATGACTCCCTCTAAAATATTCTCCTATTTTTGCCTCTCTTTTCTGGGAGGCATTTTTTTAAGTTCTTTTTTTAGTTTTTTTCAGGTTTCTTTACTATTTATTAGCGTGGTTTCCATATTCTTGATTTCTGTTTTATGGAGGTATAAAAAGATTATTGTTCTGGGATTTTGCTTATTATTTGTTTTATTGGGAATAGTAAGACACCAGGCGTTTAAAGAAGAATTTTTAGACTTACCCTTAAAAAAAGAAATATCCTTTGTTGGAATTGTGGTTTCAGAGCCAGATGTTAGGGAAAGCAATACGAAACTTACTTTAGGAAAAATAGATAATACAGAAAAAAAGATATTAATAACAGCCCCCAAATATCCAGAGTACCGGTATGGAGACAAATTAAGAGTAAAAGGATTATTGGAAATACCCATTCAATTTGATGATTTTAATTATCCAGGGTATTTAGCTAAAGATGGCATTTATTATTTGTCTTATTATCCCAAAATTGAATTGTTAGAAAGAAATAAAGGAAACTTTATCCTTTCTAATATTTTTAAAATTAAAAATAAGTTTAGAAAAGTTATTTCAGAAAATCTTTCAATAAGCCAATCTTCTATATTGGGAGCTGTTATTTTGGGAGATAAAAGACAGCTTACGGAAGAATTAAAAGAGAAGTTAAATCTAGCTGGAGTCAGGCATTTAACTGCGATATCTGGGATGCATGTTGCTATTTTAACTTCTATTTTAATGAGTTTTTTAATCGGTCTTGGTTTGTGGCGCAAGCAGGCGTTTTGGATTACTTTAATAATTATTTCTTTATTCATTGTTTTAACTGGTTTGCAATCTTCTGCTGTCAGGGCGGGGATTATGGGAGGATTATTTATTTTGGCGCAATATTTAGGCAGACAAGGTTTTTCCATTAGAACTGTTTTATTCGCAGCTGCCATAATGTTATTTTTAAATCCTTTATTGTTGGCATCCGATGTTGGCTTTCAATTGTCTTTTTTAGCAGTAATAGGAATAATATTATTTGCTCCGATTTTGGAATATTATTTTAGGAAGGTTTCTAATAAATTTCAGTTAAGAAATATAGTATCTATGACATTGGCTGCCCAGATTTTTACTCTTCCCATACTTATTTTTAATTTTGGTCAGTTTTCTGTCGTTGCTCCTTTTGCCAATATTTTAATAGTTCCCTTACTTCCTTTTATTATGATTTCTGGATTTATCTTTGTTTTGTTAGGCGTTTTCTGGAATCCTTTGGCTTTTATTTTTTCTATTCCTTGCTGGATTCTTTTATCTTATTTAAATTTAGTGGTTAATTGGTTATCCAGCTTGCCTTTTGCCGCTGTTTTTTTGGATATTGCTTGGTTCGGGCTTACTATATATTATTTATTAGTTGTTGTTTTTGTTTGGTGGTTGAAGAAAAGACTTAAAAATTCTTATTTTTAATGTTAAAATCTATTTAATATGAAGGATTTTTGGTTAGTTTCAGTAAATATGGGATATGGGCATCAAAGGACGATATTTCCTCTGAAGAATTTTGCTTATGGAAAAAAGATTGTAAATGCCAATGATTATTCTGAAATTCCAGAAAAAGACAAAAAAATTTGGTTAGCCACTAGAAAAGGATATGAATTAATCTCAAGAGTAAAAAAGATTCCCATATTGGGAAATTTTGTTTTTTTGCTTTTTGACCAGTTTCAAAAAATACTTGAATTCTATCCGAAAAGAGATCTTTCTATCCCCACTTTTCAATTAAAACAGAACGACTCTTTAATAAGAAGGGGCTGGGGGAAGGATTTAATAAATAAATTAGAAGAAAGACCAACGACTTTTATTACAAGTTTTTTTACTCCTGCTTTTATGGCAGAGCATTTTAAATATTCAAAAGATATTTACTGTATAATTTGTGATGCTGATATCGCCAGAACCTGGGCGCCTATGAACCCCAAGAAAAGCAAAATAAAATATTTAGTCCCGAATGAAAGAGTGGTGGAAAGGTTAAAATTATACGGGGTTAAGCCAAAAAACATCTTTTTGACCGGTTATCCTCTGCCTTTAGAAAATATTGGAACTAAGAAAATGGAAGTGTTAAAAATGGATATAAAGAATAGATTGGCGAACTTAGATGTTAATAAAAAATATTCTGATTATTATGAACCTTTAATTAAAAGTTATTTAGGGAATCTACCCAAAAGACCAAATCATCCACTTACTGTAATGTTTGCTGTTGGCGGAGCAGGGGCCCAAGCCGAAATAGGATATAGGGCTTTAAAAAGTTTGCGTAAAAAAATAAAAAAAGGAAAAGTTAAATTTATTTTAGTGGCTGGGACAAAAAAAACAGTAAAGGAGTATTTTGAAGACAAGATAGTGGAATTAAGATTATTAAGAGAGAAAAATGTTGAAATATTGTTTGATGATACTTTTGAAAAATACTTCAATAAATTTAATAAGGCCCTGAGGAAAACAGATATTCTTTGGACCAAGCCCTCCGAACTTTCTTTTTATTCTGCCTTAGGATTACCGATCATTATAGCTCCTTGTATAGGATCCCAAGAGAAGTTTAATAGGAATTGGCTTTTAAAATCTGGATTTGGTATTTCCCAAGGGAATCCAAATTATACAGACCAATGGCTGTTTGATTGGCTGGAAAAAGGATATTTTGCCGAAGCCGCTCTTCAGGGATTTATTGAAGGAAAACAATTAGGAACGTTAAACATAAAAGAAATAGTTAGCAAATGAATTGGATAGCAGTTACAATTTCAGCTTATTTTATCTTAGCCGTAGTATTTTTAGTTGATAAATATCTTCTTGTTTCTTCTGTCCCTAATTCAAAAGTATACGCTTTTTATGTCGGATTATTAGGATCTGTAATATTATTAGTTATCCCTTTCGTAGATTTTTATATTCCTGATACTCCACAATTAATTTTAGCCCTGACTTCCGGAGCTGTTTTCGTTTATGGGTTGTCTTGGCTTTATAAAACATTAAAGCTTTTTGAAGTTTCTAGAGTGATTCCCGCAGTCGGAGGGTTAACTCCTATTTTCACTTTTCTTTTGATTTATATAATATCTTCTGGCAAAGAAGTTTTTTCTTTCTTTGGAATAATAGCGTTCGTTTTTTTAATTTCAGGAAGCGTTATTATTAATTTAAGAAAAGATCAATCTATTACTTTTACCAGTTTTAAATTTTCAGTAGTTTCAGCTTTTCTTCTTTCTTTATCTTTTGTTTTGACTAAATACGTTTATATGGCCCAGCCTTTTTGGAACGGATTTATATGGAAAACCTTAGGAGGGGTGACAATGGCAATAATATTTTATTTGATATTTTCGGAAGTCAGAGAGAATGCTTTTAGAAAAGAGAAAAGAATGTCTGGTAAAACAGCAATTATTTTCCTTTTAAACCAAACCGGTGGAGCAGGAGCGTCTATTCTGCAGAATTGGGCAATCTTTTTAGCTCCTTTGGTTTATATTCCCATCGTCTACGCTCTTAACGGGACTCAATATGTATTTTTATTTTTGTTCACTATAATTCTTTCTTTAAAATTCCCTAAGATAATAAAGGAAGAAATTTCAAAAGAAGCCATTTCTCAAAAGGTTATAGCTATATTATTAATAGGAGCAGGATTATTCTTTCTCTATTTTAAATAAATGAAGAAAATAAAATTAATGCTTTTCGTAATTTTAATAATTTTATTAATTGTTATTGGTTATTTCTTTATCGGTTCAGCTCCGGAAAGAGAGAATATTATTTGGGGAGTTAATTTTTCACAAAAACACGCTCAAAATATGGGAATGGATTGGAGGGAAAATTATTTAGCTTTGATAAACGATTTAGGGGCTCGTGAAATAAAAATAGCCAGTTACTGGGATTTATTGGAGGGTGAAGAAGGAAAGTATTCTTTTGAAGATTTAGATTGGCAATTAGACGTTGCTAAAGAGAATGGAGTCAACATTCTTTTGGTAATAGGGATGAAAAGTCCTCGTTGGCCAGAATGCCATATCCCAGGATGGGCAAAAGGATTAGAGAAATCAGAACAACAAGAAAAGATACTTAATTTTTTAAAAGGATTAGTTTCGCATTATAAAAATTCAGATGTAATTTCAATATGGCAGGTGGAGAATGAACCTTTCTTTCCGTTTGGAGAATGCCCTTGGGCAGACAAGGAATTCTTAGTAAAAGAAATAGATCTTATTAAATCTTTAGACGATAAAAACAGGCCTATTTTAATTTCAGACAGCGGGGAGGGGTCTTTTTGGTTTTCAGCCGCTTCTCTCTCAGATGTGGTTGGGACTACGATGTATAGAAAGGTTTGGATACGGCAGTTAAGCAGATATTTAACTTATCCTTTGCCACCTGTTTTTTACTGGAGAAAAGCTAATTTAATAGACAAGGTTTTTGATAAAGAAGTTATTTGTGTAGAATTACAGGCGGAACCATGGGGACCTGAACTTTTATATGTCAGTCCGGCAGAAGAACAGGAAAAAACAATGAATCTGCAAAAATTTAAAGACAATATTGAGTATGCTAAGAAAACTGGATTAAGAACTTTTTATCTATGGGGAGGAGAGTGGTGGTATTGGATGAAAGAAGTTAAGGGTCAAGGAGAAATATGGGAAGAAGCCAAAAAACTATTTTAATATGATATCAATCATTATCCCAACGTATAATGAAGAAAAATATCTTTCTTTATTATTGAAATCAATAAGAAAACAAGGGGTTAAGGATTATGAAATAATCGTTTCTGATAATAATTCTACGGACAGAACAAGGAAAATTGCCAAGAAATACGGGTGTGAAATAGCTTCTGGGGGGTTGCCGGCTAGAGGAAGGAATCAGGGAGCTAAAATTGCAAAAGGAGACACTCTTCTTTTTCTAGATGCAGACTTAGTTTTACCGATAGATTTTATTAAAAAATCAATCTTAGAATTCAATAAAAGGAAGCTGGATATAGCTTCTTATAAAATAGTTCCTAAAAAAGGAAATAAAATAGTTAAAAGAGGGTTTGATGTTTTGTATAATTGGCCTGCTTTTCTTTCTCAAGGATTTCTTCCTCACGGAGCTATGGGAATTATGATTAAGAGAAAAATATTTGATAAGATAGGTGGGTTTGATGAAAAGATAAAGATAGCAGAAGACCATTATTTTGTCAGACAAGCAGCAGAAGTTGGAAAATTCGGAATAATATCTTCCACTAAAATATTTACTTCTTTAAGAAGATTTAAAAAAGACGGATATACAAAAACTTTGTCTAAATATTTAGCAGCTTCTATTTATATGCTTTCTGGAAAACCGATTAAATCCGGAATTAGTTATAAATTTGGACACTATTTAAGAAAGAAAAAAAATTGATATAATTATTATATATGAACCTTTACGACCTCCCAGAGATTAAAAAGCCTAAATTTAAAGCTATAAAGAATAGAGTTTTCTGGTTTATTATTTCTTCCATTTTTTTATCAGTTTTGTTCGGATTTTTAGCTGGAATGGTTTCCTGGAGTTTTTTTTATTTTGAGATAAAGGAATATTTAGAGAAAATAGATATTAATACCCCTGATTTAGAAATTACCGAGAATGAATATGTACCGCCCACCAGTCACGAGAACTTATTAATAAAAGCAGTAGAAAATGTAGATCCTGCAGTAGTAAGTATAATTATCACCAAAGATGTTCCTATTTTTGAACAGTATTATTATAATCCTTTTGAGGGATTTGGAGATATCGGGAGCGATTTCTTAATCCCCCAATACAGGCAGAAAGGAACAGAAAAGCAAGAAGTGGGAGGAGGAACGGGTTTTATTGTTTCCAAAGACGGGATGATTCTTACTAATAAACATGTAGCTTTGGACGAAGAAGCTGGATACACCGTATTTACTAACGACGGCAAAAATTATCCTGCCAAAGTTTTAGCTAGAGATCCTCTTCAAGATATAGCTGTCTTAAAGATAGACCAGGATAAAATGGTGACGGAAGAAGGAGAATTAATATCCAAAGATTTCCCTATTGTTAAATTAGGAGATTCAGATGGACTTAAAATGGGACAAACCGTTGTAGCTATTGGTAATGCTCTAGGAGAATTCAGGAATACTATTTCTGTAGGCGTTATTTCTGGTCTAGGAAGAACTATTTTAGCCTCAGGCGAAGGAATTACAGAAACTATAGAAAACGTAATTCAAACAGATGCTGCGATAAATAAGGGGAATTCAGGAGGACCTCTTTTAAATCTTAGGGGGGAAGTAATAGGCATTAATACTGCTATGGTTCAAGACGCCCAAAGTATTGGTTTTGCTATTCCTATTAACGATGCTAAAAAAGGAATAGAACAGGTAAAGACTTTAGGTAAAATAGTTTATCCCTTCTTGGGAGTTAGATATCTTTTAATAACAGAAAGCGTTCAAGAGGAAAGAGAATTGTCAGTAGATTACGGAGCTTTATTAGTCCAAGGCTCAGGAGGAGAATCAGCCGTGTCGGTTAATTCAGCTGCTGATAAAGCTGGGTTAAAAAAGGGAGATATAATACTGGAGCTTAACGGAGAAAAGATTACAACTGATAATCCTTTAACAAAAATTCTTGAAAAGTATAATCCTGAAAACATAGTAAACTTAAGAGTTTTAAGGGGAGAAAGAGAAATATATCTTTCAGCTGTTTTAGGAGAAAGGGGTGAATAATAATTTTCATATTTTCAGAGCTTTTTAGTTTAAGCTTTTTTTAATCCCTTGTCTTGATTTTTTGCCATTTTGCGCTAGAATTAAGATTGATATTCAGTGAATTTTATTCATTTCGACCATCGATTTTACAAGTAAAATCTCGGTATATGAACGGTAATTTTACTCATAAAGCACAAGAAGCTATTTTGGCTTCCCAGAATATAGCTCAAGAAAGAGGTCAGCAGCAGGTTGACGCTCTCCACCTTTTACATTCTTTAATTTCCCAAGACGGAAGCGTGGTTTTGAATTTGCTCCAGAGATTAGGAACAGACATAGAAGGATTAAAAAAGAAAACAAGCGTTGCTATAGATAAGATTCCTCAGATTTCAGCTCCCCAGTCTTTTGGTCAGTTATATCTTACCCAAGATATGGCCAAAGTTCTTGAAAGGGCAAGGCAAGAATCGGTTAAGATGGGAGATGAATATATATCTGTTGAACATTTGTTTTTATCTTTATTGGATACTGGGACTAAAGCTAAAGAAATTTTAGACAAAGTAAATTTCTTGCAGCCAAGAGGTGGAGTTTCTTCTTTGGAACTTGGAAAATTAGATTACGACACTGTTTTAAAGAATCTAGCTCAAATCAGGGGAGGACAAAAAATTACAGACCCCGAACCCGAATCCAAATACCAAGTTATAGAAAAATATGCCAAAAATCTTACTAATTTAGCCAGACAAGGGAAACTAGATCCAGTTATTGGAAGAGAGAATGAAATAAGAAGACTTATGCAGGTTCTTTCCAGAAGAACCAAGAATAATCCTGTCTTAATAGGAGAATCCGGAGTTGGTAAAACAGCCATTGCCGAAGGATTGGCCCAGAAAATAATGTCAGGGCATGTGCCTGAATCTTTGAAAGACAAGGAAATTATTGCTTTGGACTTGGGCTCTTTGATAGCTGGAACCAAATATAGAGGAGAGTTTGAAGACAGGATAAGAGCTTTATTGAAAGAGCTGGATAGATCCCAGGGAAGATATTTATTGTTTATAGATGAATTACACACTTTGATTGGAGCAGGGGCTGCAGAAGGAGCCATAGATGCTTCTAATCTTTTAAAACCTGCCCTGCAAAGAGGAGAATTAAGAGCTATTGGAGCTACCACTTTGAAAGAATATCAAAAATACATAGAAAAAGATCCGGCCCTGGAAAGAAGATTCCAGCCCATACTGGTTCTTGAACCATCTGTAGAAGATACGGTTTCAATATTAAGAGGTTTGAAAGAAAAGTACGAACTTCACCACGGAGTTAAGATAAAAGATGATGCTTTGGTGGACTCTGCTGAATTAGCTGCCAGATACATTACAGATAGGTTTTTACCCGATAAAGCAGTAGATTTGATGGATGAGGCCATGAGTTCTTTGAGGCTGGAGATAGAATCAGAACCAACTGATTTAGAGGTATTGAAAAAAGAAATTCAAAAACTGGAAATAGAGAAAAAAGCTTTGAAATCTGACAAGACCAAACAAAGAATTCTTTCCAGACAGTTAGCAGATTTAAAGGAAAAAGCTTCTGGTATAGAAGCTAAATGGCAGTCTGAAAGAGAGACTATCGCTAAAATAAGGAATCTTAAAGAGAAAATAGAGAGAGCTAGATTTGAAATAGAAAGAGCGCAAAACAGCGGTGAACTTCAAAAAGTTGCAGAATTGAAATATGGAGAAGTGCCAGCTCTTTTAAAAGAATTAGATGCGGCAGAAAGAAAACTAATTCGTTTTCAGAAAAACAGGCCAATTCTTAAAGAAGAAGTTTCTAAAGAAGAAGTGGCCAAAGTTGTTTCAAGGTGGACCGGTATTCCCGTCACTAGGCTTTTAGAAGAGGAGGCAAAGAAATTGGAGAATATGGAAGATGTTTTAGCTAAAAGGGTTATTGGTCAAAAAGAAGCTATAGAAGCTATATCAAACGCTATCCGCAGAGCTAGGGCTGGAATATCAGAAGAGAATAGGCCTGTGGGTTCTTTTATGTTTTTGGGCCCCACTGGTGTTGGAAAGACTGAAACAGCAAAGAGTTTGGCAGGATTCTTGTTTAACGATGAAAATGCTTTGGTCAGATTAGACATGTCAGAGTATATGGAAAAACATACTGTTTCTAAAATGATAGGCTCTCCTCCAGGATACGTGGGGTACGAAGAGGGAGGACAATTAACCGATAAAATAAGAAGAAGGCCTTATAGCGTAATTCTTTTAGACGAAATAGAAAAAGCTCATCCGGATGTCTTTAATATTCTTTTGCAGATTCTTGAAGACGGAAGGTTAACAGACGCCAAAGGAAGAGTAGCTTCTTTTAAGAATGCTATTTTGATAATGACTTCCAATCTTGGTTCAGAATATATAGCCAAGATGAGTTCTCTTGGATTTTTAGGGGAGGAAGAAGGAGAAAAAAAGAGCTTAAAAGACAAAGTTATGGAAAATTTAAAGGAACAATTCAGACCTGAATTCTTAAACAGGATAGACGAGATTATTATATTTGATTATCTTGATAAGACTGAAATAAGAAAGATAGTTGATTTAGAATTAAAGAAAGTTGGAGAAAGACTTATCGGAAAAGGTATTAATATCTCTATTTCAGACAAGGTTAAAGAATATTTAGTGGAAAGAGGGTTTGATCCTAATCTTGGAGCTAGACCTTTGAAAAGGGTTATCCAAAAGATGGTTTTAGATCCTTTAGCTATTCAGATTGTAACTGGCAAACTCTCAGAAGGAGGAAATGTTTTGGTTGATATTATCAATGAAAAGATAGTTTTTAATAATCAGAAGCTCCCTTTTAAACATAAGAAAGAAAGGGTATTAGTTTAATTTATGTCCAGAAATGTTATTAAAATAGTTATTTTTTTCGTGGTGGGGATGATAGGTGGTATTTTTGCAGACCAGATATTCTGGCCTTATTTTATTGAGAAACCTCTTTTTCATCAGTACAGGTTAGAACAAAATCCTGTTTATGTTACTGAAATAAAAGAAACCATGATTCAGGAAAATACTGCTTTAACTATTGCTATAGAAAAAGTTGATACATCTATCACTGGAGTTAGAACAAAAACTTCAACCGGCGAAATGCTAGAAGGATCAGGCCTTATTATCACCTCGGACGGTTTAATGGTTACTTTGGCTTCTTTAGTTCCTTTAGACTCAGAATACAGCTTTTTTATTGATGGGAAAAAATATTCCTACCAGATACTAAAAAGAGATTTTGTTAATGATTTAGCTCTGGTAAAGCTTGGTAAAACTAATTTACCTGTAATAAACTTTGCTAATTTGGATGAAATAAGTTTGGGAGAAAGAGTTTTTGTTTTAGGAATCACTTTTGAAGAGTTAGAAAAAGAAATTATTTCTACTGGTTTTTCTGCTAACGAAGGTATAATTAAAAAGCTTGATAAAGATATTATTTCTACTAATATTATAGAAAATAAGATTATGTTAGGAAGTTCTCTATTCAATATAAAAGGGGAAATAATTGGCTTAGCTGTTGTCAATAATAGGGGGGAAATAAATGTTATTTCTGTCACTCAAATAAAAGAATTCGTAGGATTGTAATAATTATAAAAATGGCTGTTAAGCTGTTTTTATGTAATGAGTAAAGGGCGGCTTAATGGCACTCTTTTTATTTGATTTTTTATAAAAAAGAATAATATATTATTGTATGCATTTTATTATTGTTATTACAGCTTGGATAATTTTATTATTTTCTATTGTTATATATTTTACCCAATATTATTCTGGCAGTGTGTTGATTTTTTGAACTACCTTCGCTGTTCAATGAAGCTAACGCTTCATTTCGACCTTCGTCAGGCGATGAAAACTTTGTTTTCATCTTCATCTTCGTTCGCCTTTGGCAAACTTGGTGATTGAATTAAGGTAATTTTAGAAGTAAAATGAATTAATGTTTAATTTATTTTATTCTGTATTCATTTTTCTTTTCGGGCTCATAGTCGGTTCTTTTTTAAATTGCATAGTTTATAGATTAGAAAGAAGAAAGAGTTTTTTACGAGGGCGTTCTTTTTGTCCTAAATGCAATCATGATTTAAATTGGATGGATTTAATCCCTATTTTAAGTTATGTGCTTTTAGCCGGTAAGTGTAGATATTGTAAAGAAAAAATATCTCTCCATTATCCTGTTGTAGAATTAATTACTGGAGCTTTATTTCTTTCCGTCTTTTTAATGGGTGGTGGTATTTTTGAAATAATTTTTAATTCCATCATTGTTTCTCTTTTAATTATTATTTTTATTTTTGATTTTAAACATTACATTATCCCAGACAGAATTGTTTATTTGGCTATTCTAATAAGTTTGGTTTGGCTACTTTATATTAAAGTAGATATATTAACTACTATTTATGCTCTTTTGGTTTCTTTTGGGTTTTTATTGTTAATAGTATTAGTCTCTAAAGGGAAATGGATGGGGATGGGAGATGTGAAGTTGGCCCTTTTTATGGGTTTATTTTTAGGTTGGCCGAATGTTTTGGTCGCTTTATTTTCGGCTTTTCTCTTAGGATCTATAGTTGGAGTCTTTTTGATATTAAACAGGAGAAAATCTCTTTCTTCTGAAATTCCTTTTGGTCCGTTTTTAGTGATAGGCACCTTAGTGGCTCTTTTTAAGGCAGAAGATCTTATAAATTGGTACCTTGCCCTATTTTTGATACAATAGAAAAATGAAAGACAAAGGATTCACTTTAATAGAATTAGTTGTAGTTATTGCTATTATCAGTATTCTTTCTACTGTTTTTTTGACTAATTATCGTGGAGGAGATAGTGAATTCTCTTTAAAAAGATCTGCCCATAAACTGGCTCAAGACATAAGGAGCATTCAGGAAAAAAGCATAGCTACCAAAGAATTTAAAGGAGAGTTCCAGGGAGGATTTGGAATTTATTTAACAGAAGGATCTAATCAGTACGTGCTTTTTGTTGATTGTAATGGCGATGGAATATATAACGGGAGTCTTTTGTCTTGTTCTGACTGCACAGGAGGGTCCTGTATTGAAAACAGATACACAGAAGAGATTGAAACACTTTCGTTTGAAGAAGGAGTTTCTGTTTCAACCATATCTTCTTCTGGCGGTAATTTCTTTGTGGTTTTTAATCCACCCGATCCAACAGTTACTTTTACTCCAGACGATACGGAAGTATCAATCAATCTTCAGGCTCAGGTGGCTGGAAGTCCAAAAAATAAAACAGTGAAGCTTAATAAAGCAGGGTTAATAAGCGTATTACAATGAAGAAAGGATTTACTTTAATAGAAGTCTTATTTGGGATTTTTATCCTTACCGTTTCTGCTTTTGGAGCTTTTTCTTTAATTCAAAGCAATTTAGTTTCTGCTTCTTTAAATAAATCAAAACTCACAGCTTATTACTTGTCTCAAGAAGGAATAGAGTTAGTTAGAAACATAAGAGATGGAAATTGGCTGGAAAAAAGAACCATTCCTGGCGTTAATTGGAACGATGGTTTAGATGTCGGAGAATGGGAAATAGATTATAATGATGGGTCTTTGATTGCTTATTCAGGTAGATATCTTTATATAGAGGATGCTACTAAACTTTTTGCCTATATAAATGAACCATCCGCTAATGATGAAAAAAGTAAATTTCAAAGAAAGATAACTATTAGTAATTTGGGAGCTGAGATTATTGAAGCGTCCGTTATTATTTATTGGGCAGAGAGAGGGAGAACTCATGAAGTAGAAGTTATTAGTCACTTGTCTAACTGGAGATAAAATGAATAAAAATGGATACACTTTAATAGAGGTTTTAGCCGCAGTAACCATATTTTTTATAACAACCGCTTCTTTGGTCAGCTTTTTTACTGGAGCCGTAAAAAGCCAGAGAGAGGCTCTGGCTTCCCAGGAATTAATAGATAATACTTCTTATTCTCTAGAATATATGAGTAGGGCTTTAAGAATGGCCAAAAAAGATGATATAGGCAGTATAGATTGTTTAACGGGGAGCAAGGTTAATTACGAGCTTACTAGAACTGGCGCAGGAGTAAAATTCAGAAATTATAGTAATTATTGTCAGGAGTTTTTCTTAGAAAATGGCAGGTTAAAAGAGTGGAAAGATGTTGAAGGTGTAATAAGTGAAAATTATTTAACTTCTGAAAATATAGAAGTAACTTATTTTACTATTGGTCCTTCTAGCTCTTGGGATCAGGACGATGATGAACAGCCGAAACTTACAATATTTATGGAAATAAGAGGGCTACTTACTAATTCGACTCCAACCCAGCCAGTTGTTAAAATTCAAACCACTATTTCTCAAAGAAATCCAGATGTTAGATATTAAAGAAAAAAAAGGAATATCATTAATTTTTGTCATTCTGATAGTCAGCGTTATTTTAAATATTGCTTTTGGTGTAAGCAGTATATTAATGACTCAGATCAAGGTACTGAGGGAGATAGGATATTCTGTAGTTGCTTTTTACGCTGCAGATAGCGGAATAGAAAATGTTTTATTAACTAGACCGCCTGTTGATATATTAGAAACAGATTTGGGGAATGGCGCGATATTTAAAGTAGAGGTAATCTCCGGGGGAGAGGGTAGCTGTAGTCCCATTTTGAATTATTGTATTAAATCTATAGGCAGCTATAATGCTGCAAAAAGAGCCATAGAAATAATATATTAATCTTTTATCCTTGTTTCCCCTTTTGGGGATTTTTTGTTTAGGATGTAAAATAGACCCTTATTTTGATATAATATACATATGAATAAAACAGAAGTAAAACAAAGAATGGATAAGTTAAAAGAGATGATTTCGCATCATCGTTATTTGTATCATGTATTAGATAGGCAGGATTTGTCTGACGAGGCTTTTGATTCTCTGAAACACGAACTGTATATGTTAGAGAAAGATTATCCAGAATTTATTACTTTTGACTCACCGACTCAAAGAGTTGGAGGAGAACCATTAAAAAAATTTAAAAAAATTAATCATGAAATTCCAATGTTGTCTATAGAAGATATTTTTTTTGAAGAAGAATTGGCTGATTGGGTAAAATATATTAAAAAATTAGAAAAAAATACTGATTTTGAGTATTTTGTTGAACCGAAAATTGATGGATTCGGAGTCTCATTAGTTTATGGGGACGGAATATTGCGTACAGGATCAACCAGAGGGAATGGAAAGATAGGAGAAGATGTTACTCAAAACTTAAAAACAGTAGAAAGTATTCCCTTAAAACTGGAGATAATGGATAAACTTCCCAATAAAGATATTGAAAATAAAACTAGAAGCTTAATTAATAATGGGAGAATTGAAATAAGGGGTGAAGTTTATATGGAAAAAGCTGATTTTAATGAATTTAATAAAAAATTAGAGAAAAAAGGAGAAAAACCGTTTGCTAATCCAAGAAACTTGGCAGCAGGTTCAATTAGGCAATTAAACCCTAAATTAGCAGCTTCTAGGCCCTTAAAATTCCTTGGATACGATATAGTAACTGATATGCTTCAAACTAAACACTCAGAAGAACATCAAATATTAACTGCTTTAGGCTTTAAATCCACTAATGGTAAAATATGTAAGAATTTGTTCAATATAGTTAATTTTTGGAAAGAAATAGCAAAAAAAAGAAATAATCTTCCCTATCAGATTGATGGAACAGTATTGTCTGTTAATAACAATAAAATATTTAAAAAATTAGGTGTAGCGGGCAAAAGCCCAAGGGGAATTAGGGCTTTTAAATTTGCTCCTAAACAATCTACAACCAAAATCTTAGATATAAAAGTTCAAGTTGGAAGAACTGGGGCTATAACTCCCATAGCGATTTTAAAACCAGTTAAAATAGAGGGAGTTACTATTACAAGAGCCACTCTTCACAATGAATCAGAAATTAAACGGCTTGGAGTCAAAATTGGCGATACTGTAGTTGCAGAAAGAGCAGGAGATGTAATACCCGCTATTTCTAAAGTAATAAAAGAACTTAGAACAGGAAAAGAAAAAGAATTCTCATTCCCTAAAAAATGCCCAATATGCGAAACGAAATTAATAAAACCAGAAGATGAGGCAGTTTGGCGTTGTACAAATACTAAATGTCCTGCTAGAAAAAAAGAGATTTTATACCATTTTGTTTCAAAGAAAGCTTTTGACATTGTTGGAATGGGTCCTAAAATAGTTGAAAAATTAATAACAGAAAAATTAATCTTTCAACCAGCCGATATATTTGAACTAAAAGAAGGAGATTTAGTCCCTTTAGAAAAATTTGCAGAAAAATCTTCTAAAAACTTAATAAAATCAATTGAGAAAAGTAAAAAGATTGAATTATCTAAATTTATTTTCTCTTTAGGCATAAGGCATGTTGGTGAGGAGACGGCTATAGATTTAGCAAATAATTTTGGTACGATAGAAAAATTAAAAAAAGCAAAAAAAGAAGAGTTAATAAAAATTCCAGAGGTTGGTGATAAGGTTGCAGAAAGTATATATAATTGGTTTCAGTCAAAAGAAAGCAATAAATTTCTAGATAGTCTTTTAAGAGTCGGTATTAACATTATTGTTCCCCAAAAAAGAGGAAGAAAATTAGAAGGAAAGCTATTTGTGTTAACGGGCTCTTTGGATAATATGGCTAGAAATGAAGCTGAAAAACGAATAAGATCTTTAGGGGGCAATCCTTCTGGTTCTGTGTCTAAAAATACCAACTATTTAGTAGTAGGTTCAAATCCCGGTTCAAAATTAGCTGAGGCTGAGAAACTGGGCGTAAAAGTTATTAGAGAAAAGCAATTCTTATCTTTGATCAAATAAAATGGACACAATAAACCATTTGAAAAAATTAGACTGGATACTAATTTTATCAGCCATTATATTGGTTGCCTTTGGGCTAATATCTATTTATAGTTCTTCTTTGGGGGAGGGAGATTTTTTAAATTTCCATAAGCAAATATTATTTTTCGGTATAGGAATTTTGTTAATGTTCTTTTTCAGTTTTTTTGATTGGAGAATCTTTAAAGATAATTCTTATTTAATCCTTACTCTTTATTTTATTTGTTTACTTTTATTAATAGGATTATTTTTCTTTGCCCCGGAAATCAGGGGAGTGAAAAGTTGGTATAAAGTTGGCTCTTTTTCAATTGATCCTATAGAGTTCGCAAAAATAATTTTAATAATTTTATTAGCAAAATATTTCTCTACAAGACATGTCGAAATGTATCAGATAAGACATATTTTAGTTTCTGGTTTTTATGTTTTATTGCCAGTGCTTTTAATTTTTTTCCAACCAGATTTTGGCTCAGTTATAATTTTAATTGCTTTATGGGTTGGAGTTTTAATAATTTCTGGGATTAAACTTCCTCACTTTTTATTATTATTATTTTGTGGAATTTTAATTTTAACTCTTACTTGGATGTTTTTAATGAAAGATTATCAAAAAGATAGAATTATTAATTTTATTTCTCCAACTGATCCTTTGGGCTCTGGATGGAGTCAGAATCAAGCAAAAATTGCAGTGGGTTCGGGAGGATTAATTGGTCAAGGAATCGGATCCGGCTCTCAAACGCAATACGGATTCTTACCAGAACCGCAAACAGATTTTATATTTGCTGCCATAGCAGAAGAAACGGGATTGGCGGGTGTATTTCTTGTTTTTTCGTTTTTTAGTGTTTTATTTTGGAGAATAGCTAAAATAATTTTTGATACAAAGAGTAATTTTCCAAGATTATTCGCTATGGGGTTTTCTGTAGTCTTAATTTCACAGATTTTTATCCATATTGGTATGAATTTAGGAATAACTCCTATTATTGGGATATCACTTCCTTTTATTAGTTATGGAGGAAGTGGTTTAATAGCTAATTTTGTCGCTTTAGGCATACTTTTAAACATTAAAAATACGAAGTAATTAAGGGGAATCTTCTAATATCCGATAGGGCCTATTTTATCCACAGTTTTACTTGACTGCGGGTTTTTTTTAAGAGAAAATATAGTAATATATTTTTCTTAAGTATCGGATATCAAATATCAAAAATGGAGGGAGAAATTACTAATTATATATCACTTCAGCAAGCAACAAACTACTGTGATTATACTCAAGAGTACTTATCTTTAAGGGCGAGACAAGGAAAATTAAAAGCTGTAAAATTCGGGAGAAATTGGGTTACGAGAAAAGAATGGTTGGATGAATATTTACAACAAGTAGAAGAGTACAATAACAATTTAAATGGGAATGGTAACGGGAAAAAAGTTTTGATCTCTGAAAAGAAAAATATTTTCCCGCCAAAAAATTTACCAATCGCAAAATCCGAGCCGGTATCAAATTTAAGATTTGCATTTTCAATGATACTGGTTTTTGTTTTGTTAACCACTAATAGTGTTTTTGGAAAAACATCTTTCCAAAATGTTTTCAATAATTTAGATCCATACGTCAAAGAAATTGCTTTATCTGGTGATTTGTTAATGCAACAGTATGGTGAAAGTTTTGAAAATGTTTACCAACAAATAAATTCCTTCAGTGATAAATTTGCAAACGCTAATTATCAAACTGCAGAAATTGGAGGATTGTTTCAAGAATATGGAAAATGGATTTCCGGTCAGTTTAGAGAAATACAAGATGTTTTTGTCGGCGGTTATAAAACTGCAAACAATTCTGTCGAAAATTATTTAGGTGGTTTCGAAGGGTCAATAGTTTCAATGTATAAAAAAGCTAATGAGTTCACAGAAAATGTATTGGCCAATTTCAGAAGTTCTGTAGTAACAACCCACTTTAAATAATATGCAAAAGCTATTAACTAAAACTAAAGAATTGGCAATAGACATGTTTTTTCCGAAAAGATGCTTTAACTGCGGGAAAGAAGGTGAATATATATGTAGAGATTGCGGTTTATTTCTTTTAGAAACGCCCAATTTAAAGGATATAGGAGGATTGGAAGAATTAGTTAGTGTTTGGGAATATGAGGGAATAATGAAGAAGATTATTAACGAATCTAAGAAAAATGGAATTTTTGATGTGTTCAACGAATTAATAGATAAGGCATTCAGAGTGAGAGAAAGCAATCTTCCAGAAGACGTATTTATTACTTTTGTTCCGATGGATAAGAAAGAGGAAAAGAGAATAGGTTTTAATCAATCAAAGCTAATAGCTAAGCGCTTGGGAGAAAAAACAGACAGAAAAGTTATTTCTTTATTAAGCAAAAAAATAGCTAAAAAACAGGGTGGTTTAGATAGAGAAGCAAGGATTGAGAATGTAAAAGATAAGTTTTACATGAAAGATACGGATTTTATTCCTGAGAAAGTGATATTAGTGGACGATATTTGGGTGAGCGGAGCGACAATGACAGAATGTGGCAAGATATTAAAAGAAAACGGAGTTAAAAAGGTCTGGGGATTTACATTAACAAGATTAGTTTAATATATATGTTAACTATATTTATTGCGGCATTCGGAGGAGGTTTGTTAAGAGGATTGGTGGGATTCATAAAGCACCAGTTTTCTTACAAAAACGTTGGTTTTAGATTTACTTATTTTACTGGGATGATGTTTGTTTCTGGAATCGTAGGATCTGTAGTTGCTCTAGCCATAAAAGAACTAGGGTTTACCTTATTGGGAGAATTCACTCCGGCTTTAGGATTTATAATAGGATATGCTGGGGGAGATTTTATTGAAAACATTTATAAAATTATTATAAAAAAATCAAATCTTTACGAAAAATGAAGCTGTTGAAAACAAACCTAAACAGCTTTTTTAGGATAAACCTCAACAATTGTAAATTGGAAATTATTAATTAAAAAGGTATAATAATTTTATGGAAAAACTATTAACCAATATTACAAAATGGAGCATGTATCTTTTAATATTCTTGCTTCCTTTATTCTTTCTGCCTTTTTCGTTTGAGGCGTTTGAATTCAATAAACAATACTTAATGTTCTTTTTGGTTTCTTTGGGAGTTTTCTCTTGGTTAACCAAGATGATTCTGGTTGATAAGGAGATAAAATTCAAAAGGACTCCATTGGACGTATTTATTATTGTTTTTGTTATTTTGGCTATAATAGGAACCATATTTTCAGTAGATCCAAGTTCTTCTTTATTCGGATTCTACGGAAGATTCAGCAACGGATTGATCAGTCTGATTATTTTGGCAATAATGTACTTCTTTATCACCAATAACGTTTCTGTTGGAGAAGATAAAAAAGGAGCAAAAGCAAATATTAAGATATCTTCTTTGTTAAACCTGTTTTCTGCTTCAATTTTTGTGACAGTTATATCCGCTTTCCTATCCTTGTTCGGATTATGGGGAAAGATAAATTCTTTACTCCCGGCGGATATCTCCCTTCCTACTGTGATGTTGCAAAGAACATTCAATCCTGCAGCCGGAAGCATGGAAGGATTATCAGTCTTTTTGGCAATATTCTTGGTTTATTTGATAGGAAGGATAATTAATAGATCAGGAGGATTCTTTAATTATCTTTTACTTTTTCTAATAACTATATTCTTGATTCTGATTGATTTTACTGCAGTTTGGATAATAATCGGTCTGAGTTTAATTGTATTTTTAGGAATTGTTTTATGGAAAAGAATATTCAAAGAAGATGTGAACAAATTATTGCTGCCAATGATATTTGTTATTCTGTCTGTATTGTTTATCTCTATTAATACCGTAGATGTTCAGTCAAAACTTCTTGGTTTTCAGATGCCAAAAGAACAAGTAGTAAGCCAGAGACAAACATGGGTATCTACTTTCGGGTCGGCCACAGAAAACATTAAATCAGGAGTTTTGGGATCTGGCATAGGAACTTATCATTATGATTTCTCAAAATTCAAAACAGAAGGGTTTAATGAAAGCATTCTTTGGCAGATAAGATTTGATAGGGCAGGAAGCCATATAGCAGAAATATTGGGAACCATGGGATTTTTGGGAATACTTTCTTATTTGGCTTTAATAGGATTCTTCTTAATGATTTGTTATTTCTTTTTCCAGCAAATCCAGAGAGGCATTCCATTAGCCATGATGTTTTTGGCTCTGTTGGTAGGGCAATTCTTCTTTTACCAAAATACAGTTTTGGCTTTTACTTTTTGGTTGATATTAGGATTATCCGTTGTTAATTGGCAGAAACCTGTTAATGAAAAGAAAGTATCTTTTAAAGATTTCCCTGAATTATCCCTTATCTTCTCCGTTGTTCTGATAGTTTTGGGATTGTTCATCATGACTTCTTATTTCTTTGCCGGTAAATTCTATATGGCAGATATTAATTACAAGAATGCCATAGGTCAGGAAAGAACAAAAATTCTAGAAAAAGCAGCAGGGTTAAATCCTTATCAGGCCCAATACAAGATAATTTTAGCCAGGGATTACTTAAACAAGATAATTGTTGAAGGACAAAGACCGGCTGATGAACAAAACCAGGCATTGTTATCGGATTATGTCCAGAAATCAATAGCTTATGTTAAGGGGGGACAGTTGGGAGGGAAAATTATTAAAGGAGCTGTAGAAATATCTCCAAAAAGAGTGGCAGCTTGGGAAACATTAGGCATGATTTACAGAGATATCCAAGGATTGGCCCAAGGAGCTTCAGACTGGGGAATTAAATCATTCCAGGAAGCAATAAGCTTAGAGCCGACCAATCCTGTTTTACGCACAGAATTGGGA
Organism: bacterium; assembly: GCA_043817685.1. Taxonomy (GTDB): domain Bacteria; phylum Patescibacteriota; class Minisyncoccia; order Minisyncoccales; family RBG-13-42-11; genus JBAZFF01. Next base: position 47,905 of record JBDRGQ010000004.1, read on the forward strand.
AAACTGTATTTATCGTCTGACAAGAGGGAAGAAGCAATAGATGAATTCAACACAGCTAAGCAATTAAAACCAAATTACGTTGACTCTTCTATCCAGCTTGCCTTACTGTACGAGTCAGAAAACAATCTTAATCAGGCAATTATAGAAATGGAAAACACAGAATCAGTTGTTCCCCTGAGCACAGAGGTTTTATTCCAATTAGGAAGGTTATACTTCAACAATAATCAGGTGGATGACAGCATAAGTAAGCTTGAATTGGTAATAATCATTACGCCAGAACATGCCAATGCCCATTATTCTTTGGGGACAGCTTATCAAAAGAAAGGACAAATTTCAAAAGCCATTGCAGAGTTTGAAAAAGTGCTGGAATTAAATCCGGATAACACAGACGTAAAAAGTAAGATAAACAGCTTAAGAGGAAGTACTGAGGAATAAGATTTTTCAGGCAATGGATCCAAAGATTCATCTTTTGCCCAAATAAATTTTCGTCTATTGACGGATTTTGTTGGATAGTGTATGATTAATTTTACTTGTCGAGTCACGCGTAGCCTGGTAAGGCTGAAGATGAGATTTATTCCATCACCTGTTTTAGATTAAAAGGGTTTTTAATTTTTCATAATAATTTTGTTTTTACCCCCCTTTTTGTAAAATTTGAACCATCGTTTACCCTAAATTTTTTAATTGGGGTATTTTTCGTATTTATATGGTCTTCCAAAAAGTAAAAAATTTCACTAAGTCAAAAGTAGAACTAAAACTTCCCTATTTACTTGGTGTCCAGAAAGACAATTGGAAGCTTTTTTGGGATAGAGATTTGAAAGAATTATTTCATGAAGTTTCTCCCTTAAGAGACTATACTGGAAAAGAATTGGAACTTTGGTTTACTGATTTCAAGCTAGACGAATCTAAATATAAGACTGATTTGGAAGCCAAAAAGAACAATGATTCTTACGAAGCTTCCTTGAGAGTAAAAGCCAAACTCGTTAACTTAAAGACAAAAGAGATTAAAGAACAAGAAGTCTTTTTATGCGATTTCCCCTTAATGACAGAAAGGGGAACTTTTGTTGTTAACGGCGTAGAAAGAGTAACCATATCCCAGCTGATTCGTTCATCTGGGGCTTTTTTTACTTCGCAAAGAGCCGGAGGGAGAAATGTTTTCGGAGCCAAGATTATCCCCAACAGAGGAGCCTGGTTGGAGTTTGAAACAGAGAGTTCAGGAGCTATTGCAGTAAAAATAGACAGGAGAAGAAAAGTAATGGCTACTACTATATTGAGGGCTTTTGGAGCCGGGGATGAAAAAGCTATTAAGAATTTGTTTAAAGATATTGATACCAAAGAAGATGTTAAATATATAGAAGAGACCTTGAAAAAAGATACAGTAGCCAATCAGGGAGAAGCTTTTGTAGAAATATATCAAAGATTAAGACCAGGGGATTTGGCCACTCCAGATACGGCAAAAGAACTGATAGAAAATATGTTCTTTAATTTTGAAAGGTATGATCTGTCTAAAGTGGGAAGATGGAGAATGTGGCAAAGACTTCCTAATTTGAAGAGAAAAAAGAACGGAGACGAGATAGAAACCAAAGACAGAGTTTTGAGGTTAGAAGACGTAATAGAGGTTATAAAGGAAATAATACGTTTAAATAACACACCAGGAGCTAAACCCGATGAAATAGACCACTTGGGAAACAGAAGAGTTAGGACTTTGAATGAATTACTGCAAAACAGATTAAGAGTTGGTCTTATGAGAATGGAAAGAATTATTAAAGATAGAATGTCCACTTTAGATGTTTATACTTTAACTCCTAATCAGTTGATTAATCCAAGGCCGTTTATGGCAGTTGTAAAGGAATTCTTTACTTCTTCCCAGATGTCCCAATTCATGGACAACGAAAATCCATTGGCCGAACTGGAACATAAGAGAAGGTTGTCGGCCACAGGCCCTGGAGGATTAACCAGAGAAAGAGCAGGGTTTGAAGTTAGAGACGTTCAGCCTTCCCATTACGGAAGAATCTGCCCTATCCAAACTCCAGAAGGGCCTAATATCGGTCTGGTGGGACATATGGCTTCATATTCTAAAATTAATAAATATGGGTTTTTAGAAACTCCTTATTTTAAAGTTAATAAAAACAAAGTAACTTCCAAGGTAGAATATTTAAACGCTTACCAAGAAGAACAAAATAATATTGCTTCGGGCTCTGTTCCTTTAGATAAAGACGAGAAGATAGTTCCTCAGAAAGTAGAAGCTAGAATAAAAGGAGAGCCAGGAATGATTGAAAAAGAAAAAATAGATTATATTGATGTTTCTTCTGAGCAGTCTATTTCTATAGCAACTTCTTGTATTCCATTTTTGCAGAATGATGATGCTAACCGTGCTTTAATGGGATCCAATATGCAGAGGCAGTCTGTTCCATTGATTGACCCTGATCCTCCAATTGTTTCTACCGGAGTGGAAGATGTGATAGCCAGAGATTCTGGTCAGGTTATACTTTCTGAAGCAGACGGAACAGTTATGGGGGTGGACGCAGACCATATCATTATTAAACTCACTGGAAAACAAAAGAATATTACATATGATTTAAGAACCTTTATCAGAACTAACCAATATACTTGCTTCCACCAAAAACCAATAGTCCAAAAAGGACAAAAGGTAAAAAAGGGAGAAGTGCTTACTGACGGTGGATCCATATCTCAGGGAGTGCTTTCTTTGGGAAAGAATGTTTTAGTAGCTTTTATGTGTTGGAGAGGGGGTAATTTTGAAGATGCAATTGTTATTTCAGAAAGATTAGTCAAGAACGACGCATATACGTCTATACATATAGAAAGTTTTACTTGCGATGTCAGAGAAACAAAACTTGGTCCTGAAGTAACCACTCCTGACATTCCCAATGTTTCAGAAGAAAAGCTTAAAGATTTGGACGAAGAAGGAATAATCAGGGTTGGAGCAGAGGTAGAGCCAAACGATATTTTAATAGGAAAAATTTCACCCAAAGGTGAGGCTGACCTAACCGCAGAAGAAAGATTATTAAGAGCTATTTTTGGAGAGAAATCCAGAGAAGTCAAAGATTCATCTTTATTAATGCAACATGGGAAAAGGGGAAGAGTCATTGGCGTTAAAATATTCTCCAGAGAATTCGGGCACAAACTGGAGCCAGGAGTTATTAAAAAAATAGAAGTAGAAGTGGCTCAGTTAAGAAAGGTTACAGCTGGAGATAAATTGGCCGGAAGACACGGAAACAAAGGCGTTATCTCAGTTGTTTTGCCGGAAGAAGAAATGCCTTTTATGGAAGATGGAACTCCAGTAGACATTATTTTGAATCCTATCAGCGTTACTTCAAGAATGAATTTAGGACAGATTTTAGAAACTCATTTAGGATGGGCAGCTAATAAATTAGGGTACAGAGCAATTACCCCTTCTTTAGCCGGAGCCAAAGAAGAAGACATTAAGCGAGAATTGAAAGAAGCAGGATTGTCAGAAGACGGAAAAATACAATTGTTTGACGGAAAGACGGGTCAGCCGTTTCCAAAACATATTACTGTGGGCTACATATATATGATGAAATTGATTCATATGGTGGAAGATAAAATACATATGAGATCTATTGGGCCCTATTCTTTAATTACCCAGCAGCCCTTGGGAGGCAAGGCTCAATTCGGAGGACAGAGATTCGGAGAAATGGAAGTCTGGGCATTGGAAGGATATGGAGCAGCTCATATTCTGCAGGAAATGTTGACCATTAAATCCGACGATGTTTCAGGAAGAGCAACTACATACGAATCAATATTAAAGGGAGAGGCAATTAAGAGTCCCAACATTCCTGCCGCTTTTAACTTATTAGTAGCTGAAATCAAAGCCCTTGGCTTAAGCGTCGAAGTAAGAGAAAAACCAAAAGAAAAGAGACAATAATAAGTATGTATGTATCAGATATAGAAGCCATTAAAATAAAGCTAGCTTCTCCAGATGAAATCATAAATTGGTCTAAGGGAGAGGTTACGAAACCAGAAACAATTAATTATAGAACTCAGAGATCTGAGAAAGACGGTTTGTTTTGCGAAAAGATATTCGGTCCCACAAAGGACTACGAATGTTATTGCGGAAAATACAAGAGAATACGCTATAAAGGAATGGTTTGCGACAGATGCGGAGTGGAAGTTACTAAAGCTGCTGTTCGTAGGGAAAGAATGGGCCATATTAAATTATCTAGTCCTTGTTCTCACATTTGGTTTTTAAGAGGAGTTCCTTCAAGAATGGGAATGGTTTTGAATATCCCAATGCAGCAATTGGAAAAAGTAATATATTTTGCTTCTTATATAATAACTAGTGTGAATGAAGACGCCAAAAAGAGGATTTTAGACGATATAGAAAAAGAATACAAGCAAAAAGTAAAAGAGCAGAAAGGAGCTAAAAAGAAAGAAACGGTAAGTCTTGGAGATCTAAAATCTGCCAGAGACAGGGCCAAAGAAGAAATAAATAGCTTGGTTTTGATGAAAGTATTATCGGAAATAGATTATCACAGGCTTTCCATGAAATACGGGGAAGCGTTTGAAGCCGGAACTGGAGCAGAAGTTTTAGAAGGAATATTTAAAAAAATAGATTTAAAGAAAGAAATAAATAAATTGCAGGCTGAACTAAAAGAATCACAGCCGGCAAACAGAAGAAAGATATTGTTAAGATTAAGATTGTCTAAAGGAATGCTAAGGGCCGGAATAAGGCCAGAATGGATGTTCCTTTCAGTGTTGCCCGTTATCCCTCCGGATTTGAGGCCAATGGTTCAATTAGACGGAGGAAGATATGCTTCTTCTGATTTGAATGATTTATACAGAAGAGTTATAAATCGTAACAATCGTTTAAAATATTTGTTGGAGATAGGTTCCCCCGAAGTTATTGTCAGGAACGAAAAGAGAATGTTACAAGAAGCTGTAGACGCTTTGATAGACAACAGCATGAGAAAGGGGACTACGACTGTAGCCACCACAGGAGGAAAGAGATTATTAAAGTCTTTGGCCGATATCTTAAAAGGAAAACAAGGCAGATTCAGACAGAATCTTTTAGGTAAAAGAGTAGACTATTCTGGAAGGTCAGTTATTGTTGTAGGTCCTGAAATGAAGCTTAGCCAGGTTGGGTTGCCTAAAATAATGGCTTTGGAATTATTTAAGCCTTTTATAATAAACAAGATATTGGAAAGAGAACTGGCTTATAACGTAAGGGGAGCTTCCAGATTAATAGAAGAACAGACGGACGAAGTATGGGCTATTTTAGAAGAAGTTGTAGCTAATAAAGTAGTAATGCTAAATAGGGCTCCTACTTTACACAGGCTCGGAATCCAAGCTTTTTATCCTATTTTAATAGAAGGAGAAGCAATAAAATTACACCCTATGGTTTGTAAAGCTTTTAATGCTGACTTTGACGGAGACCAAATGGCAGTCCATTTACCTTTATCAGAATTAGCCCAGAAAGAAGCCAGGGAATTAATGCTTTCCACTTCAAACCTTTTAAAACCTGCCACCGGAACTCCTATAGTTACTTTGCACCAAGATATGGCTTTGGGTTGTTATTTCTTAACCAAGATAACGGATGGCCTTAAAGGGGAAGGAAAAGCATTTGCTTCGCCTGACGAAGCTATCATGGCCTATGAGATAGGAGATATAGAATTGAAAGCCAAGATAAAAGTTAAATTGCCCAAAGAAAAGAAATTAATAGAAACTAGTGTTGGTAGGATAATTTTTAATGAAGCCATACCAGAAGAACTTCCTTTCCAGAATTCTGAGATAAAGATAAAAGATTTGGAAAAAAATACCAGAGATATTTTAAGAAAATACGGGAATGAAAAAACAGAAGCTTTCTTGGATAAAGTAAAATCATTAGGATTTGAATATTCAACCTGGTCAGGCGTTTCTTGGGGAATGGATGATTTGGTTGTTCCTCCTGAAAAAGAAAATATAGTCAAAGAAGCAGAAGTAGAAGTTGAAAAGATAGAAGAACACTATAAAAAAGGACTTTTGTCTAAAGAGGAAAAAGGAGCAAAAGTAATTGAAATATGGAGCAGAGTTAAATCAAAAATAGAGGAATTAGTTCCAAAAACACTTCCAGAAGACGGTTCAGTCTTTCAAATTATTACTTCAGGAGCTAAAGGTTCTTGGGGGCAACCTGTTCAGATGAGCGGTATGAAAGGATTGGTGATTAACCCCGCTGGACAGATTATTGAATTGCCCGTGAAAAGTTCCTTTAAAGAAGGGTTTGACGTGTTGGAATACTTTATTTCCACTCACGGTGCCAGAAAAGGAACAGCGGATACGGCTTTGCGTACTTCAACAGCGGGATACCTAACAAGAAGATTGGTAGATGTTTCCCACGATATTATTATTACAGAAGAAGACTGCAAAGATTCAGAAGGAATGGTTTTATACAGAAAGGATGCAGATGAATTAGGTCAGAATTTCGCTTACAAAATTTTAGGAAGAGTAATATTAGATTCTATCCCAAAGATATGCAAAAAGGGAGATTTTTTAGATTGGGATAAAACAGAAAAGATAATAGAAACTGGAATTGAAAAGATTACGGTAAGATCAACTTTAACTTGTAAATCTCAGAGAGGAGTATGCCAGAAATGTTATGGATGGGATTTAGGGCATAATAAATCAATTGAGCTTGGAGAAGCAGTGGGAATCGTAGCTGCTCAAGCTATTGGAGAACCAGGAACTCAGCTAACCATGAGAACTTTCCACACGGGAGGGGTAGCAGGCGGAGGAGATATTACTATGGGCCTTCCTAGGGTTCAGGAAATATTTGAAGCTAGAACTCCTAATGGAAAGGCAGAAATATCCCAGATAGACGGAAAAATTATTGAGATAACTGAGGATAAAGTAATTAAGATAAAACCCAAAGAGTTAAAGAATAAGAAAGCAGATTTATTAGAATATAAGATTAATCTTAAAGCAGCTGTTTGGGTTAATGTTGGGGATGAAGTTAAAAAAGGACAGCAGTTGTGCGAAGGCAACTTGGATTTGAAAGAATTATTCAAATTAACAGATGTAGAAAACACTCAAAGATATATTATAAGAGAAATACAAAAAATATACGTTTCTCAAGGCGCTTTAATCCATGATAAGCATGTAGAGGTTATCTGCCGTCAGATGTTTTCAAGAATAAGGATTAAAGACCCTGGAGATTCTTTCTTCAGCATTGGAGAAATAGTGGAAAATTCGAAAATAGCAGAGGAAAATGCTAAACTTAAGAAAGATGGAAAAAAACAAACAAAAGCTGTCCCTGTTTTATTGGGTATTTCCAGAGTAGCCTTGACCACAGACAGTTTCTTGTCAGCGGCCTCTTTTCAGGAAACCTCCCGTGTTCTGATTAGAGCGGCTTTAGAGGGAAAAGAGGACAGGTTGAAAGGATTGAAAGAAAACGTGATAATTGGTAAACTAATACCAGCAGGCACAGGATTTAGACATGAAAAAGAAAAACAGCAAAAAAAGAGCTCTCAATAGCGGCAAACCTAAGAGAAAATTAAGATTATTTAACTTTTTTACCTTACCAGATGAAATAAAGAAATGGATATTGGGAGTTATAATTCTGGTTATAGCCATTATTGTGGCTTTAAGTTTTTTTGACTTAGCTGGAGTAGCAGGTAAGGCGATTATGAAAAGCCTTACTTTTTTAATTGGTAATGGTGTTTTTATCCTTCCCTTAATCCTTGCCTTGGGAGGATTAGCTTTCTTTAATACCAAATACGATAAATTCATGAGTCCCTCTATTTTAGCTATGTTTTTATTAGTAGTAGGAATATCAGGAGCATTAGAGAGTTTTGATATGGGAGACAGGAATGGGGGGTGGTTAGGATACGTTGTCACTTGGCCTGTTATTAAGTTTTTTGGCCAATTAGTAGGTGAAATAATATTTTCCGGAATAATATTGATAGGCGCTTTGATATTTTGGCATCTAATGAAACCAACTCCGAAATTACAGGAAAAGATAGATAAAATAGAATTGGAGAAAAAACCTTCTTTTATTAAACAGATTTTTGCACCTAGATTAAGGGTAAAAGAACTGGAACCTAAGCCCAGGGAAGAATCTCTGAAGCAAAAAATATCTTTAGATCTAATGTCAAAAGAAGTTCCAACTTCTAGAGTTTCTGTTGGAGAGTACAAAATTCCTCCTTTAGATTTATTAGAGGACGATAAGGGAGAGCCAACAGCTGGGGATACGATTACAAATTCCGCAATAATCAAAAAGACTTTAGGGAACTTTGGTTTGAGGGTGGAAATGTCGGGAATTGTCATAGGTCCTACTGTAACCCAATATAGTTTAAAGCCGGCAGAAGGGGTTAAACTTTCCAAAATTACCAGTCTTTCCAATAATTTATCTTTAGCCTTGGCCAGTCATCCTATCAGAATAGAAGCTCCTATTCCTGGAAAATCTTTAGTCGGAATAGAAGTGCCCAACAAAGAAAGGTGCAGGGTTGGATTAAAAGAATTGATAGCTCATCCTGAATTCCAGAAGAATACTTCTAATCTGATAATTGCTTTGGGTAAAGATGTTTCAGGCACTAATTGTTATGCGGATTTAATAAAAATGCCGCATCTGTTGGTCGCTGGAGCTACGGGAACGGGGAAAACGATATTTTTGAATAGTTTAATTTTAGGTTTGCTTTATCAAAATTCCCCGGATATTATGAGAATTATTCTTATTGATCCTAAAAGAGTGGAATTTTCAGCCTACAAAGAACTGCCTCATCTTTTGTGCCCTGTTATCTATGATGCCCAGAAATCCATTAATGCTTTAAAGTGGTTGGTGTCTGAAATGGAAAGAAGGTTTGAGGTTTTAGCCAGTAACGGATCCAGGAATATGGCCAGTTATAATCAAAAAGCCGTGAAAGACGGAGAAGGCCCTTTGCCTTACATTATATTAATTATAGATGAATTAGCCGACTTAATGGCTGCAAAAGGAAGGGAAATGGAGGCTGGCATAGTGAGGTTGGCTCAGATGGCCAGAGCGGTCGGTATCCACCTTGTTCTAGCCACTCAGAGGCCTTCCGTAGAGGTAATAACCGGTCTTATTAAAGCTAATATTACTTCTAGAGTAACTTTCCAGGTGGCCTCTCAGGTTGATTCAAGAACTGTTTTAGACATGTCTGGAGCCGAGAAATTATTAGGGGCTGGAGATTTATTATTTATATCAGCTGATCAGGGAAAACCAAAGAGAATTCAGGGAGCTTATGCTACTGAAAAAGAAGTTAGGAAAGTTGTGGAGTTCGTTAAAAGTAATAACGGTCACTTAAGACCCGAAGAAGAAGAAAGAGCAAACATAGAAGAAATTACTGAGAATCATTTAGCTCAAGATCTGCAAAGAACATTGGAAAGTGGGGGAGGTGCGGATTTTAATGGCGGGAATGAAAGGGACGATCCTTTGTACGAAGAAGCCAAGAGAACAGTTATAGAATCCAAGAAAGCTTCAGCTTCTTTATTACAGAGAAGGTTAAGGATTGGCTATGCCAGGGCAGCCAGATTATTGGATATTTTGGAAGGAAAAGGAATTGTTGGCCCTGGAGAAGGAGCAAAACCCAGAGAAGTTTATACTTCCTCTAGTTTTAGTGATACCATTTCTAATGAGTCTGGAGAAAATAATGAAGATGACGAATGGAGAAAAGTTTAAATAATTTTGCTATAATTAACCCATGGTAAAGAAAAAAGAAAAAACAGAAATAGAGAATTTACAAGAAGCTGTAGACGAAATAAAGCAGAGATTCGGAGAAGGGGCGATAATGAAATTAAAGGAAGTTACAGCCGTAGATGTAGACGCTATTTCTTCTGGGTCTCCTTCTTTGGACATAGCTTTAGGAGTTGGAGGTGTTCCTAGAGGAAGAATAATTGAGATATTCGGTCCTGAAAGTTCAGGTAAGACAACATTAGCTTTACATATATTGGCTGAAGCCCAAAAACAAAAAGGAGTCGGCGCTTTTATTGATGCAGAACACGCTTTAGACCCTGATTACGCAAAGAAAATAGGGGTGAATGTGGATGATTTATTGATATCCCAGCCAGATTCTGGAGAGCAGGCTCTACAGATAGTGGAAACTTTGGTTAGGTCAGGAGAAGTAGATGTGATAGTCATTGATTCAGTAGCAGCTTTAGTCCCTAGAGCTGAAATAGCTGGAGAAATGGGAGAATATCAAATAGGTCTACAAGCCAGGCTTATGAGTCAGGCCTTAAGAAAGCTTTCAGGTATTGTTTTAAAGACTAAGACGGTAGTTATATTCTTAAATCAACTCAGAATGAAAATAGGAATTATGTTTGGAAATCCCGAAACCACTTCTGGAGGAATGGCTTTGAAATTCTACGCTTCCGTCAGGATAGACCTCAGGAGAATAGCTCAGATAAAGAAAGGGGATGAAGTAACAGGCTCCAGAATTAAAGTTAAAATAGTTAAAAATAAAGTAGCCCCTCCGTTTAAAACTACTGAACTTGATATATTTTATAACGAAGGAATTTCTTATTTTACTGATATTTTAGGTATTGGGATAAAAGCGGGCATCGTTAAGAAATCAGGATCCTGGTTACAGTTTGAAGATGTAAAGCTTGGACAAGGAATGGAAGGAGCAAAAGAATTCTTAAGAAGCAATCCTGACGTAGTAAAAAAAATAAGAGCTCAGCTATCGCTAAGCTCTTAAATTCAAATCTGGAATACAATAATTATTTAGATACTGCGGAAAGTAAACCCAAATGTCTAGCTCTATTTATGGCTCGAGTTAGTCTTCTTTGATGACTGGAACAAATTCCGGTCTTTTTCTTTCCTTTAATCTTTCCCGAACTGGAAATAAACTTATTTAACAATTGAGTTTCTTTGAAATCTATTTCTTTTATGTTTCTTTGACAGAAAAAACAGTTCATATGTTTAGAAGGGTATATCTTTTACATCTATTTCTTGATCTTCTTCTATAACAGGAATATCTTCTTGGGCAACATCCTCTTTTTGAGATGTATCATTTTGTTTGTTTGTAGCGGAAGCGGACCTAGGGCCTAGCTGTATATTTTGGGTTATAATTTCAGTTCTGTATTTTGTATTTCCTGAGTTATCTTTCCAGCTTCTAGTTCTAATTCTTCCTTCTATTAAAACTAAAGACCCTTTGTTCATATATTGGGAAGCTATATCTGCTAGTCTTCCGAAAGCTACAATATTATGGAACTCAGTCTGTTGCTGTTTTTGCCCTGCTTTATCAGTATAAAAATTATCTGTGGCTAATGAAAAAGAGGTTACTGATTGTCCAGAAGGCAATGCCTTAGATTCAGGATCTCTTGTAAGCCTACCTATTAAAATTGCTTTATTAAGATTCATTGAGAATTTCGTCTAATTTTTTCTCTATTTCTTTTAATTCGACCTTTTTTTCTTGAATGGTTGGTTCTTTTGTTTCAACCAAAGGTTTTCCTCTAGCTAGATGAGGCCTTACTTTTAAGGTCTTTTGTTTTTCTTTTATAACAAGAATATATCTTAAAATTTCTTTTTCTTCCTTTAATTGTTTTTCCAAATCAGCTATTTTCCCAGGCAAAGCGTTGAATGTTGCAACGGCCATATAAGATTGTTCTTTCTTTTGAATAGGGTAGGCTAATTTCTTTCTTAAAATTACATTTCCTTCTTCTAAAATACCCTGGTCTGCAATAAAAGAATTGACTTTTGTTTGAAAAGCCCTAGCTTCTTCCTCCGATAAATCCGGAGTTATTAGATATGTCAGTTCGTAATATTTCATGACTTAAATTATAGCAGGCAATCCTCCTTTGGTCAAGAAGAAAATTAACTGAGTAATCCATTAAAACATGATATAATATTCGTATGCAAACAAATCCTGTCATATTCAAAGCTTACGATATTAGAGGAGTTTTTCCTCAAGACTTTAATGAAGAATCAGCTTACCTTATTGGTAGGGCTTTTGTGGATTTTCTTAAGAAAAATAACCCTAAAATAGTGGTAGGAAAAGATAATCGTTCTTCTTCCCCTAGGATATTTAAGTCTTTAGTAAAGGGAATCGTAGAGGGAGGTGGAACGGTTTTTGATGTAGAAATGGTGACAACCCCGCTTTTTTATTTTTCTGTTGTTAGTCTTAAAGCAGACGGGGGAATAAATATTACGGCTTCCCATAATCCTCCGCAATACAATGGATTCAAAATAACTAGAGAGAAAGCCATACCAGTAAGCGAGGATACTGGATTGCAGGAAATTAAAAAAATCGCTTTATCAGGTGAATTTAAGAAAAAAGGAAAAGGAAAGATTGTAAAGAAAAATACAATAGAAGCTTATGTTAAATTCAATTGTAAGCCTTTTAAACTTAAGAAACAAAAATCTTTAAAGATCATTATAGATACAGCAAATGCAGTATCTGGCATTTTAATCCCTAGATTCTTTGAAAAGACAAAGCATAAAATAACTCATTTGTACGCTAAATTAGATGGTTCTTTCCCTAATCACAATCCTGATCCATTGATAAAAGAAAATTTAAAAATGATTCGTAGAAAGGTCAAAGAAAAAAAAGCTAATTTAGGAATAGCTTTTGACGGAGACGGAGATAGAATGTTTTTTATAGACGAAAAAGGAGAAGTTGTTTCTGGGGATTTAATTACCGCTTTAATGACAGACTTAATTTTAAAGAAAAACCCAGGACAGAAAGTTATTTACGATATCAGATCTAGTAATGTGATAAAAGAAATAGCCAAAGAAAACAAGGGGAAAGCTTTAGGAGGAAGAATAGGTCATTCTCTAATCAAAGAATCAATGAGGAAAAACAATGTTATTTTTGCAGGGGAATTATCAGGCCATTATTATTTTAAAGATCATTATTTTTGTGAGGCTCCCTTTGCTGTTTTGTTTAATGTTTTGGATGAATTATCTAAAAGAAACATAGCCCTTTCGGAATTAATAAAACCATATAAACGATATTACCATTCAGGCGAGATTAATTTTGAAGTAAAAAATAAAAAAAGAGTCTTAAAAGCCCTGGAAGAAAAGTTTAAAAATAAAGGTAAAATCTTGAAAATAGACGGGTTAAGGATGGATTTTAATGACTGGTGGTTTTTGGTGCGTCCTTCCAATACAGAACCTGTTATTAGACTTGTATTAGAGGCTAAAAATAAAAAAACTTTAGATCAAAAGACCCATCTTCTTTCTAACATCCTGCATGGTTGATTGGGCAATGCTACTTGCTCTTTTAGCTCCTCTGTTTAAAATTTCTTGTACGTACACTTCTCTGGAGAGAAGTTCTTTTTTCTTTTTACGGAATGGTTCTAAATAATTTATGGTTAGCTCCGTTAAAGATTTTTTTAAATCAGCATATCCTTTTTTCTTAAACTTCTTTTCTAAATCCTTTATAGTTTTACCTGATAATAAAGAATATATGGTTAAGAGGTTGGAAACGCCAGCTTTTTTCTTTGGATCGTACTTTATTATTTTTCCCGTGTCAGTCACTGCTCTCATGAATTTCTTCTTTATTTCATCTGGTTCATCAAATAATCCTATGTAAGTATCTGGTCCGTCAGTCTTTGACATTTTTTTATTAGGATTTTGAAGATTCAGTATTTTAGCTCCGAATTTAGCCATTCTGGACTCAGGGATTTTAAAGGTTTGCCCGAACTTTTGATTGAATTTTCTGGCTATTGTTCTGGCCAATTCAACATGCTGTTTTTGGTCTTCTCCCACAGGAACTAAGTCTGTCTGATACAAAAGGATATCAGCCGCCATTAATATGGGGTAGTTTAATAGTCCCGCATTCAAATCATTTTTAAATTTTTTCGCTTTTTCTTTATACTGAGTCATTCTTCCCAGATCTCCGACCGGGGTAACGGTATTTAAAAGCCAAGCTAATTCAGTGTGTTCTTTGACTTGGGATTGGACGAAAATAATAGATTTTTCTGGATTAATTCCGGCCGCCAGATAGGTTGCCGCCTTTTCTAGAATCATTTCTTTGAGTTTTTTAGGATCGTAGGGAACTGTTAAAGAATGTAAATCAACAATACAGAAAATAGATTCTGCTTTATTTTGTAATTCTATCCATTGTTTTATAGCTCCCAAATAATTCCCTATATGTATTGGTCCTGTTGGTTGTATTCCTGAAAAAACCCTCATATTTAGACTTCAATTATTACCGGAATAACTATAGGTCTTCTTTGTGTTTTATAAAATAGGAATTGTCCTACCTTGTTTCTTATTTCGTCTTTCATGTAAGTCCAATTCACAATTCCGTTTGATCCGGAAGCCTGGTTTATTATTCCTATTACTTTTTTCCTAGTTTCTTTTAAGAGATCTTTGGATTCTCTTAAATAAACGAATCCTCTAGATATTATATCAGGAGAGCCCTTAACCTTACCAGTCTGTCTGTCTATGACAGTTACAATAACAAACATTCCGTCTTTTGCCAGCATCTGTCTATCTCTTAATACAATCTCTCCGACGTCTCCTATGCCCAGGCCATCCACCATGACATAGTTTGAAGGAACCTTTCCTTTTTCTATAGTGTATCCCTTTGGGGTAAGATTGATAATCTGCCCATTTTCACCTATTATAACATTCTTTTCTGGAATGCCAGATTCTTTAGCCAGTTCTCCGTGGGCAACTAACATGGAATATTGTCCGTGGATAGGTAGGAAAAATTTAGGTTTCATCATATTTATCATTTCCTTTAATTCCTCTTCTTGTCCATGTCCTCCAGCATGGATATCCATCATCTTATAATGGAAGACTTTAACTCCTTGTCTTAATATTCCGTCTTTCAACATCTGAACAGTTCTTTCGTTCCCAGGAATAACGGAAGAAGAAAGGATGACATCATCTCCTCTTTTAAGATGTATGGCTTTGTGTTCTTTCATCGCCATTCTCATCAAGGCGGCTGATTCTTCTCCTTGAGCTCCCGTACAGATTATTGTAATTTTTGAGTCAGGATAATTGTTTATTTCTTTATTTTTAATCAGGGTCTCCTTTTTAACTTTTATGTGCCCCAGGGTTTTACAGATTTCTACGTTTGTTTTCATGGAATGCCCTTCTATTACTACTTTCCTCCCGTATTTTTCAGACAATGATATTATCTGTTGGATTCTGTTTATCAAAGAAGAAAAAGTAGCTGCAATAATTCTACCGGATGATTTTTTGAATATTTCTTCCAAGTTTTTTTCAATAGTTTTTTCGGATAAAGAATGGTTTTCTTGTTCAGCTCCCGTGGAGTCAGACATTAACAAAAGAATACCTCTTTTTCCTATCTCTTTCAGTTTTTCAAAGTTCGTCGGTCTATCATTTACCGGACTATCATCAAACTTAAAGTCGGAAGTATCTATTATATTTCCGACAGGAGTTTTAATTACCATCCCTAAATTATCCGGTATGTTATGGTTCTGTCTGAAGAATTCCACCTCAAAGGGACCAAGCTTTATTTTTGATCCATCTCTGACCTCGTTAACTCTTAAAGGAGGTTGTCCCGGAAAGTCTTCCTGTCTTTTTAGTATTATTCCTCTAGTTAAAGCAGATGCGAAAAATTCCAAATGGGGATGCCATATTTTAGGCAATAAATAAGGGATAGCCCCTATGTGATCATAATGTCCGTGGGTGAAAACAACTCCTAAGATATTCTTATTTTTCCCTTTTAAATATCCGATGTTAGGTACGATGAAATCAATACCGGGCATGTCTTCTTCTGGCATTCTGAATCCTATGTCAATTATCAGGATTTTATCTTGATATTCCAAAAGCATCATGTTTCTTCCGACCTCTCCCAGCCCTCCGAGGGGAATGATTTTTAATTTATTTTGAGTATATTTTTTAGGCATATTTTATTTAACTAAATTGATTATTTTGTTTTTTTTGAATGAATTAAATTATTTTTTTTAGCTGTGATTTTAAATATTTTTTTCCCAATCTTCAACTTCAAAAAAGCGATTTTTAGTTTTTTCATATGTTTAAAGTGCGGATGGTGGGATTCGAACCCACAAGCCTTGCGGCATACGATTCTGAATCGTACGCGTATTCCAGTTCCGCCACACCCGCTTAATGGGTTAACAAAGTTTCTCTTTCTTTATAAATTTCCTTATTTCTTTCCCGTATTCTGGATGTTTTAAAGCGAGATATGTGTTTGTTTTAAGATAAGCTAATTTGTTTCCACATTCCATCCATTTCCCCTCAAATTCGTATCCGTAAATTTCTTTCCCCTTTTCAGCCATATTGCTCAAAATTTCTGTTATAGAAATATCTGTTTTCAAATCAAACTTTATTCTACTTAGAATATCAAATATTTCAGGAGTTATTATGTATTTTCCAACTACAGCCAGATTGGAGGGAGCTTTTTTAACAGTGGGAGGTTTTTCTACGAACTTGTTTATTTTAAAAATACGGGGAGATATTTTTTTAACGTCTGCCATCCCGTAGTATTTAAAACTTTCTTTAGGGACCCTATAAAGAGCCACAACAGGTCTTTTATATTTTTCAAAAACTTTTATCAACTGCTTAGTGCAAGGAATCTTGGAATCAACTAAGTCGTCTGACCAAAGAACTGCGCAAGGTTCGTTTTTAATCCATTTTTTAGCCTGCAGTACAGCGTGAGCTGCTCCCAAAGGAGCTTTCTGGAATACCTGTCTGAAAGTTATTTCTTTAGCAAATCTTTCCATCTTAATAATTTTTTTCAATAGATCATTTTTCCCTCTTTTTTTGAGAAATGTTTTTAATTTATCATCGGGCTTAAAATAATTTAAAACATCTTTTTTTTCTGGCCTGTTAACAAAAATAACTTCCTTTATCCCGGAATTTCTTATTTCCTCTAAGAGATATTGTAAAATAGGCAAGTCTACTAAAGGGAATAATTCTTTCGAAAGGGTTTTGCTGAAAGGCAAAAATCTTGTTCCAAGTCCCGCGATGGGCAAGATGGCTTTTCTGACTTTTTTCATTTATTTAGTTTCTTTTTTATTTCTTCTATTATTTTTGTTTGGGTTGGATCTATTTTATAATCCAAGGCCAGATAGTAGGAGGCCCAAAGACCCAAGAGAGTAGTGCTGAATATTGTTTCTAGCACATCCTTATTGCCAATGTCAATAATTTCTGTTTTAACTCCTTCTGTTTCGAAAATATTTTCCATTATCTTGGTTCTTTTTAATATCTTGGGATTCTCTTTTTTATCTCTCAAAATAATGGCTATTATGTCGTCTTTTATTTTTTTCTTTCCTATCTGCCAAAAACCTACTATTTCATTATGATTCATTTCTGGAATATGGTTTGAAAAAGCTAATGTTTTTGCGTTTTCATTAAAATTGTTCTTTAAAACAAGGCCGAGTCCTTTTAGTTTTTCCGGAGTATATATAAGAGGTATTCTTTTCCCTATTTTTCTAGCTAGCGCTTTTCCTTTAGATTCTAGATTTTTGGGGTTTAACGCTGTTTCCAGTTTCGTTATCTCGCTGACGAAACTGTCTGGCATTAGATAATGGTTGGTTAAAATCTGCAATAGTGCGGCAAACTGCAACCCTAAAGCCAGTCTTGGCTGTATATGTAGAGCAGGTAATAAAACCAGAGGAATATTATTCTTTTTTGCAATCTTTGCCAGTTCTCCTCCTGTGGTTATGGCAATAGCTGGAAGTTTTCTTTTTAAGGCTTCCTTAAAAGCTGAAAGAGTTTCCTCCGTGTTGCCGGAATAAGATACACATATAATAATGCTCCCGCCTCCAGCCTGCGGAGGAAGACCGTAGGATTTATGTATAAAAAAGTTTAACGGTCTTAAATTAACTAAAATTTCTCCAGGCAAAGCAGATCCTCCCATTCCGCAGATTATTATATTATTTGGGGGAGAAACAAGCCTGTAGTGTTTTAAAGATACGTTGCTGGCCGCCTTCAAACCCTTTTTAAACTGGGAGGGGAAATCCATGATTATTTTTCTCATGTCAGATTTATCTATTTCCATACTCTTTTAGTTTTAATATACCATGTTTCTATGCCGGAAAACCTTTTGGAAGAATCAGTAATTATCTTGTCATTTATCCCTTTAATGTCTTTTGAAACCAGATATAAATACTGCGGGCTGTAAAGGAATACGGCTGGGACGTCTGAAATAATAATTTCTTGGAAATCTTCCAGTTTTTCCTTTCTTTCCGTTTCGTCCATACTTTGTCGGTTTTCTTCTAATAGCTTATCACTCTTTGTGCTTTTATATCCAGCCAAGTTCAACCCGGGATCGTTTACTTGGGAAGAATGCCAGAAAGGGAAAGGATCTGGTATGACTCCTAGCACTTCACCAAACAAGAGCATTTCATAGTTTCTTGGTTTTATCACATCTTGCTCCAGAATGGATATTTCATATGGCTTAATATTTAGTTCTACTCCTATTTCTTTCCACTGATCTCTTAGGGCTTTTGCTATTTTCAGCAAAATTTCCTGTTCAACAGTTATCAAAGAAAAAGAAAGAATTAATGTTTCTTGAGATGGAGCGGCACATAATTCGTTCAGTTTTTTTCTTGTGCTCGTTAAGACTTTTCCGTTTCCGGATGTTAATCCGTTAGGGACCAGTATCTCTGATTTGTATTTTTCCTGGAATTTAATTACAGCCGTTTTTGTTTTACTTCCAAAGTATCCCGATACTGTTCCGTCGGGATAGACTTCCGAATCTTTGGCCAGACATTTTTGAAGTTCCGATACTTCATTCCCAGTAGATCCGATGATTAAATCTCTGGTGAATTGGAAAACTGGTTTTTTTTCAAACTCTTTTTCCCTAATTCCATCTTCATTCATCAGATATCCTTGGTCTTCCAGAATTTGTTTGGCTTTTTCTACGTCGTAAGGGAAAGAAATTTCAGGTTCTTTAAGTCCGTAAATTTCTGGAAGAACAGGGGATTGGATCACGCTTCCTAGTCCCATTAAAGTTTCTTGGACCAAGGACTCTTTATTAGTTGCGTGGTTTAAAGCTTTTCTTATTTCTTTATTAGCCAAGACTTCCGAATCTTCTGCATTTAAAAATACTGTGAAATATCTTGGTAGAGAAAGGGAATATTCTGGAAAATCTTTCTTTTCTATTTTTTGGTACGTTTTAGGAGAAGAAAAAGCTAAACCGTCTATCTTGCCGTTTTTTAAAGCCTTTATAGCATCTTCTTCGTTATCAAAAAATAAGAATTTAAGCTCAGGTATATTGGGTTTCTGCCCTCCATTTCCTGCGTTAGCAACCAATTTAGCTGATTTTATATTTCCTTGATTGTCTTGAGATAATTCTTTTATCTTGTAGAGTCCTGATCCTACGGGTTTTAAGTTATATATTGAAAGAGGGAAGTTTTGATAAGATATGTCTTCCCATATGTGTTTTGGTATTATTTTCTGCACGCAGTTTTCAATAAAAGTAGCGGAAGAATTGCTTAATTCAAATCTTATTGCGTATTCTGATATTTTTTCCACCTTTACTCCAAGCCAATTAGCTCTGACAGGACTTTTAATGGAAGGATTCTGGATTGTTTTTATAGTGAACAGCACGTCTTCTGCTGTTAAGGGTTTCCCATCAGACCAGAAAAAAGTCTCTTTTAAATGGAACTCAAACAGCATTCCTCCTTCTAAAACCTCATAACTTTCAGCTAAATCCAGCACTATGTTTCCGTTTCCATCATACTTCATAAGACCGGAATAAATAAGCTCTGTTAGATCTCGGTCTACGTCAAAAGCAGCAGCATAAACAGGATTTATGAATCTAGGAGAGCCCACTATTCCTTCTGTATAGTTTCCTCCCTGGGCAGGAGCTCTTTCAGTATGGCTTAAGTAAAAACTGCTTGAAAGAATAATAAAACTCACGGCTGCCATAAGGAAAAAGACAAAAAAAGCTTTTCTTTCCTTTTTGCTTAGGATTTTTAAAAATTGCCTCCATTGGTTTTTGGAGGGTAGCTTGGGTGGCATAGGCTAAAACACGAGATTCAATATAGCTAAGGCTATAAAACAGAATCCCAAAATTATTGTAACTACGTAAAGTTTCTGTTGAATTCCTCTCCTGGTGGAATAGAATCCTCCTTCTTGTCCGAAAGCAGATCCTAGAGCTGTTCCTCTTTGTTGAAACAAAACCAAAAATATCAAAACGACAGATACTGCAATTTGAGCTATGGATATATAATTTTCCATGTTTTTATAATTCTTTTTCTAATGCTCTTTTAGGCTTATACAATCCTAAAAAGAAGCTAATGACGAAAGCGATTAATGTGGTCCAGAAAAGGGGAATCAGGCCATTTATTGTTAATTCTGGGAAGATTACATCTACTGTCCAGATAATGGCCATATTAATAATCCAGCTGAATATTCCCAAAGTCAGTACTCTTAAGGGAAAAGTAATTATTCTCAATAAGGGTTTTACAAAGTAATTTATCAGACCAAGTATTGCTCCAGCCACTATCAGATATTTCAATTCTCCCACGAATTCCACTCCTGGAACATACTTATCGGCAAGCCAAAAACTGGCAACGCCAGCTAATATTTGGAAGACTAGTTTCGTCATGATTTATTCATCTTATCAAAGTTTTAAAAACCAAGCAAGGATTTCTGCCTCAGTTTTTTATGATAAGCGATAGCGAATCTGTGGGCTTCGTCCCTCATGCTAAGTATTAAATTAAAAACATCTCTGGGCAAGATTTTGGCCAAGATAGGGTTTTTTCTTCCTTCAACATATATTTCTTCGTTCTTTTTAGCCAGAGAAATTACTTTAGTTTTGTTCTTTATTATTTCTTTGGCAGCGTTTAATTGGGGTTTCCCTCCGTCTATTAATATTAAATCTGCCAAGGGCCAGTCTTTGTGTTTTAGCCTTCTTTCCAAGACTTCTTTTAGCATGGCTACATCATCAGGCTTTGCTTCCCTTCTTATTTTGAATTTCCTGTAGAAGCTTTTATTTGGTTTTCCTTTTATAAAAGTGACCATAGAGCCTGTTGCTTCTTTCCCTTGGATGTTTGATATGTCGTAAGCTTCCATTCTTTCCACTTCTTTCTTTGTTTTGAATATCTTTTTAAGAGTATTTTCTAATTCCCAAATTTCTTCTTTTTCATTCTCTATTATATGTGAATGAAGTAGGACTTTTTCTAAAGCATATATTTGTTTTTTTATCCTTTCTGCTTTTTCAAACTTTTGCTGTTTGGAAAGATTTCTCATTTCTTTCTTTAGATTCGTCAATACTTGTTTCTTTTTTCCTTGGAGAACTTTTAGTAAGTTTTTTGTGTTTCTTTGGATTTCTTTTTTTATTGTTGATTTTAAGGTAGGTATCTGTTGGGCTGTTTTTGATCTTGTTAAGCAGGGGGCAGAGCATCTGTCTAACTGATACCAAAGACAAGGTTTCTTTGGTAAGAAATTACAACTTCTAAAAGGGAATACTTTTCTCAAAGATTTTAAAGTTTCCCTTAAAGATTTCCCATCCACAAAAGGACCCGTATATTCTGATTTAGTTTTTAGAAGATTTATTTTGATTTGATGAGTTATGAATACTTTTGGGAATTCTTCTTTGGTAATTCCCGCATAGAAATAGTTTTTATCGTCTTTCCAAGTTATATTGTATTTTGGGTTATATTTTTTAATCAATTCAGCCTCTAATAAAAGAGCTTCTATTTCTGAAAATGTTTTTATGTATCCTATTTTGTTAACTTTATCAATAAAAAGATTGTCTCTATAAGAAGGTTGTTGAAAATGGTCTTTTACTCTTATTTTAATATCTGTAGCTTTACCTATATATAGAAGATCTCTTTTGGCGTAAAAAATATAGACTCCAGGAGTTTTGGGGAGCTTGGATATCTGTTTTATACTTATAGTTTTTATCTTATCCATTCTGGGATTTTAGCTTAAAATTAGGTTATTTTCAATTATAAAAAGAAAAGACCCTGGAAAAATTAACACATAGTTAGCTTTCCCGGGGTTTGAGGTGTTTATGGGTTTTAGCCCATTCGTTCTGGTTCTTTTGTTCTATTTATCGAAGGGGAGAAGATAATCTTCTCGGTTGAGGAAGATTCTTCTCCAATCACCACGTATATGGTTATTGTTTTCGTGGTGCCAGCCGGGATTAAGATTGGATCATGGAGTTTAAGAATATTTGATCCCAGACGTACTCCGGTTGATTCGACCCAGAAACTATTTTGGCTTGACCATCCCAGGCCAGCGATCGCCCAATAATCATTGGGAGAAACATTAGTGATGTTGAATTTCCATTCCAATGTTTCACCTGGCCATATTTTTTCAGGAATTACTGGAGTATCTGCCGCCAACGTGACGACAAACGGCTCTTTTAGCTCCACATCAGTGGAGACTCCAAAAAGGAACGCCGCTTGGACTGGGAATGCGATAACCAATATCGCCAGAATTGCCATTGCTATCGAAACCATTTTCTTTTTCACTCTACACCTCTTCGTTTTTGATATTTATAATATAACATATTTATATTAATTTGTCAATATGTACATCATCGTTAGTTCTTTTGCTTGTTTTATCTCCTTTTTTGCATTATAATGGGGAATTATGTCCGGAGACTTTATTAAAATTCGTGGCGCCAGAGTTCATAATTTAAAGAATGTAAGTCTGGATATTCCGAAGAATAAATTAGTTGTTATCACGGGGCTGTCCGGATCTGGTAAATCTTCCTTGGCTTTTGATACTTTGTACGCCGA
The DNA here is from genome assembly GCA_043817685.1 of bacterium. Lineage (GTDB taxonomy): Bacteria > Patescibacteriota > Minisyncoccia > Minisyncoccales > RBG-13-42-11 > JBAZFF01. The sequence continues at coordinate 70,513 of JBDRGQ010000004.1, forward strand.
AGGTCAAAGAAGGTATGTAGAATCTTTATCCGCTTATGCCAGACAATTTCTTGGCGTCATGGATAAACCAGATGCCGATTCAATAGAAGGAATTTCTCCGGCTATTTCTATCGACCAGAGAAAGTCTGTCCGCAATCCTCGCTCCACTGCAGGGACTATTACTGAGATATACGATTATCTCCGTCTTTTGTTTGCCAGAATAGGTATCCCTCATTGTTCTAAATGCGGAAAGGAAATATCCAGACAAACCATAGACCAGATAGTGAGTCAGATTGTTAAATTAAAACCCAAGACGGAAATAATAATATCGGGTCCTGTGGTTAGGGGGAAGAAAGGAGAACACGGGGGAATGTTGGAAGAAATACAAAAAGCAGGATTTGTCAGGGTTCAGATTAATGGAATTATTTACAGAATAGAAGAAGCCTTGGAAAAAGATTTAGACAAACAAAAAAAGCACAATATTGAAGTGGTAGTAGATAGATTAGTCATAGACAAAGATTTAGACAAGTTCAGATTGGTGGATTCTTTGGAAACAGGATTAAAATTAGGAAAGGGATTGGTAATGGTGAATGATATTTTATTCTCAGAGCATTTTGCTTGTGAAGCTTGCGGAATATCTCTTCCGGAATTAGAGCCTAGGTTATTTTCTTTTAACAGTCCTTTTGGCGCTTGTTCTGCTTGTCAGGGATTAGGAGAAAAACTGGAGATGGACCCTAAACTAGTAATACCAAATTATAATTTAACTATTTCAGAAGGAGCTATTTTCCCTTGGGCCCATGCCTCCCACAAAATAGGAAGGCAGGGATATTATTATTGGAAACTTTCTGATCTGGCGGAAAAATATAAATTCTCTCTGGACGAACCAATTAAAGATTTATCAAAGAAAGTCATTAACATGATCCTTTATGGAGAAGACGGGTTTGAAGGGGTAATCCCCAATCTGGAAAGAAGATACCATGAAACAGATTCTGATTTTGCCCGTCAGGAAATAGAACAATATATGATAGAAAAAGATTGTGAAGTTTGTAAAGGCAAGAAATTGAAAGAAGAAGTCTTGGCCGTAACCGTTGGAGGGAAGTCCATATATGAAGTGACTAGCCTTTCAATAATTAAAACCAAAGATTTTTTTAACTCTTTGAAATTAAAAAATAATGAATTAAAAATTTCCCAGCCAATAGTGAAAGAAATATTAAACCGTTTGCAGTTTTTAATAGACGTAGGATTGGATTACTTAACCTTGGGAAGAAGAGCAGACACATTATCCGGTGGAGAAGAGCAAAGAATAAGATTGGCTACCCAGATAGGATCAAAGCTTACTGGCGTACTATATATATTGGACGAACCTTCGGTCGGCTTGCATGCCAGAGACCAGGGCAGGCTGATAGAAACATTAAAGAAGTTAAGGGATTTAGGAAACAGTGTAATTGTCGTAGAACATGATTCCCAGACGATATTGAGTTCAGACTGGGTTATTGATGTTGGACCAAAAGCAGGAAAGCATGGAGGTAAAATAGTTTTCCAAGGAACGCCTAAATCATTACTGAAATCCCATACTCTTACTGGTGATTATTTGTCGGGCAGGAAAAAAGTAGATTTTACTGAATTGAGTCTAACAAAAACTAAACTCGGTTTAGCAAAGCAGAATTATCTGATTATAAAAGGAGCCAAAGAGCATAATTTAAAAAATATTACAGTTAAGCTTCCTTTGGGCAAATTAGTTTGTATTACCGGAGTTTCAGGTTCGGGGAAAAGCTCTCTCATGAACGATATATTAGCTAAGGCTTTATTAAAGAAGTTTTATCATGCCAAAGAAATGCCGGGAGAGCACAAAGAAATAGTTGGGATGAATTATTTGAACAAAGTTGTTTTAGTAGACCAATCTCCCATAGGAAGGACTCCGAGGTCTAATCCTTCTACCTATACTGGAGCTTTTGCTTTTGTCAGGGATTTATTTACGAAGACAAAGGAGGCTAGGATGAGAGGATACCAGCCAGGAAGATTCTCTTTCAATGTTAAAGGTGGAAGGTGCGAAGCTTGCGAAGGCCAGGGAGTTAAGAAAATAGAAATGTATTTTTTGCCAGATATATATGTTCAGTGTTCTGAATGTAAAGGACAGAGATTTAATAAAGAAACACTTTCTATAGAATACAAAGGGAAAAACATCGCTCAGACTTTGGAAATGACGGCAGAGGAAGCCATGGAGTTTTTCAAAGCAATTCCTGGTTTATTTGACAAAATGAAAACCTTGAACGAAGTTGGCTTAAGCTATATTCATTTAGGACAGCCCGCTCCTTCTTTATCTGGCGGAGAAGCTCAGAGGATTAAACTGGCTACTGAACTTTCCAAGAAAGCTACCGGTAAGACGTTATACATTTTGGATGAACCGACAACCGGTTTGCATTTTGAAGATATAAAGAAGCTGATTCAGGTCTTAAGGGGATTGGTTGAAAAAGGCAACAGTGTTTTAGTTATAGAACATAATATGGATGTAATAAAAAATTCTGATTGGATTTTAGATTTAGGTCTGGAAGGAGGAGACTCAGGAGGAAACATAGTGGTAGAGGGAACTCCAAAAGTGATAGCTAAGAACAAAAAGAGCTACACAGGTAAATTCATGAGAAAGTTTAACCATTGACAGAAACCTTATATTTTTATAATTTAAAACATTAGCAGTCGATATTTATAAGTGCTAATTAATTACCTATTATGAAGATTAAACCATTATCAGATCACATATTAATAGAGCCCATTAAGGCCGAAGAAATGACTAAGGCTGGCATTCTTTTGCCCGAAACGGTTGATAAAGAAAAATCAGAGCAAGGAAAGGTAATAGCAGTAGGCCCTGGTAAAAAAGATAAAAGCGGGAAAGTTACTCCTGTGGACGTAAAGTCGGGAGACATAGTTTTATTCACTAAATATGGTCCTAATGAAATTAAGATCGATAATAAAGAATATTTAATCGCTGAAGAAAAAGATATTTTAGCGATTTTAGAACAGTAATATGGCAAAACAAATAATATATAACGAAGAAGCCAGAAAAAAGATTAAAATAGGGGCTGATAAGCTGGCTGATGCAGTAAGAGTTACTTTAGGTCCCAAAGGAAGGAATGTTATTTTGGATAAAGGGTTTGGACCCCCGGTTATTACCAATGATGGAGTTACTATTGCCAAGGAAATAGAGCTAGAAGATAAAGTTGAAAACTTGGGAGCTGAAATAGTTAAAGAAGTGGCAGAAAAAACTGATGATGTAGCCGGAGACGGAACTACTACTGCTGTTGTCCTGGCTCAATCTATAATTTCAGAAGGGTTAAAGAATGTTGCAGCCGGAGCTAATCCTTTAGATATTAAAAAAGGGATTGAAAAAGGAGTTGATAGGGTTGTTTCTTTTTTAAAAGAAATGGCAAAACAAATTAGCACTCAAGAAGAAATGTCCCAAGTAGCTACAATTTCTGCAGAAGATAAAAAATTAGGAGACTTAATCGCAGAAGTAATGTGGAAAGTAGGAAAAGACGGAGTGGTTGCAATAGAAGAATCAAAAACCCTAGAAACCGGAAAAGAAATAGTGGAAGGTTTGCAGTTTGACAGGGGATATATTTCTCCTTATCTCGTTACCAATACAGAAAGAATGGAAGCTGTTTTTGAAGATGCATATATTTTAATAACGGATAAGAAGATATCTTCTATTCAGGAAATAGTCCCTGTTTTAGAAAAAATAGTCCAAGCCGGTAAAAAGGAACTAGTTATCATTGCCGATGACGTGGACGGAGAAGCTCTGGCCACACTGATAGTTAACAGATTAAGAGGAATATTTAATACTTTGGCTGTTAAGGCTCCTGGATTTGGAGATAAGAGAAAAGAAATACTGGAAGATATAGCTATTATTACCGGAGCTCAGGTTATTTCAGAAGAAGTGGGGTTGAAACTGGAGAATGTTACTTTAGAACAGTTAGGGCGAGCTAGAAAAGTTGTATCTACCAAAGAAAACACAACTATTATTGAAGGAAAGGGAGAAAAAGAAAAGATAGAAGCCAGAGTTAAACAGATCAAATCAGAATTAGAAAAATCAGACTCTGAATTTGATAAAGAAAAACTTCAGGAAAGATTGGCTAAGCTGGCTGGTGGAGTGGCGGTTATAAAAGTGGGGGCAGCTACAGAGGTTGAACAAAAATCAAAACAGCATAAAGCAGAAGATGCATATCGTGCCACCAAAGCTGCAGTGGAAGAAGGAATAGTTCCTGGTGGCGGAGTCGCCTTATTAAGAGCTTTAAAATCTTTAGAAGGATTAGATTTGACAGGGGATGAATTAACCGGGTTAAATATATTAAAAAGAGCTTTAGAATCTCCGATAAGACAGATAGCTCAGAATTCAGGAATAGACGGAGCAGTTGTAATTCAGAAAGTAATGGAAGGGTCAGACGCTTTCGGGTTTAATGCTCAGACAATGGAATATCAAGATTTAATGGAATCAGGAATAGTTGATCCTGCTAAGGTTGTCAGGTCTTCTTTGCAGAATGCAGCATCTGCTGCAGCCATGTTTTTGACTACCGAAGTTGTAGTCGCAGAAAAGGAATCTGATAAAGAAAATAAAATCCCAAATATTCCAGGAGAATACTAAATCAACCTTATTTTGAAAACTCTCCCGGCTTGATTTCGGGGGAGTTTTTAGTTATGCTGAACACAGGTCGTAAAGCTATAATTTAATTAAAAATACGGATATGTTAAGAATAATTTTAATAGTATTAGGAGTAATTTTATTGTTGGTTATTGCTACCTACAATAAGTTAATCTTATTAAGAAACAGGGTGAAAGAAGCTTGGTCAGATATAGATGTGCAGTTAAAAAGAAGGTATAACCTAATACCTAATTTAGTTAATACAGTGAAGGGTTATGCCACTCATGAAAGGGAGTTACTGGAAAAAGTAACTAAAGCCAGAACTTTCGCCATGCAGGCTGGCACAATGAAAGAGAAGGGAGAAGCTGAAAATGCTTTGTCTTCCACCTTAAAGTCATTGTTCGCTGTGGCAGAGAATTATCCTGATTTAAAAGCTTCCACTAACTTCTTGGAATTGCAAAGAGAATTAAGGGATACAGAAGATAAAATCCAAGCATCAAGAAGGTTTTACAATACCAATGTCAGGGACTTCAATACCAAAATAGAAACATTCCCAACAAACATAATTGCTAATTTGTTTAATTTTAAAAAGAGCGATTTCTTTGAAGCTACAGAAGGGGAAAAGGAATTGCCTAAAGTTAACTTTTAGTTCTAGATGAATCTCTATACTCAAGCCGAATCAAATATTCGAAAGACTTGGCTATATTTGTTTTTCTTTTTGATTTTGATTATTGCCGTAGGATGGGCAATTTCTTATTAT
>JBDRGQ010000005.1:0-3269 GCA_043817685.1 bacterium
CGGGGTATTTTATTCTTCTTATTCAGCCAGCCAGCCACCCACCATCAATCACTGTAGTGGAGCCTGTCATGTATGAGGAATCGTCTGAAGCTAAAAATAAAACTAAATTAGAAACCTCTTCTGGTTTGCCAACCCGATGCATTGGAACACGAGCTAATATTTCCTTTATTGATTTGGCATCTTTCTTTATCGGATCAATCATCGGAGTTTCAATCATACCGGGAGAAACAGCGTTAACTCTAATGTTGTAGGGAGCTAACTCTACTGCCAAGGCTTCGGTCATCCCAACAATTCCACCCTTGGAAGCACAGTAATGAGCAATATTGGGAAAACCAATCCCTTGTTGTCCCATGGCAACAGAAGCAATATTGATTATAACTCCTGCTTTCTGCTTAGCCATTACTTTGGCTGCTGCCTGGGCACATAGAAAATATCCCTTTAGATTTATGTCTAGGGTTCTCGACCAATCTTCTTCGGTCATCTCTAGAAATGGGAAAAATTGGGCAATGCCAGCATTATTCACTAAGATATCTACCCTGCCCCATTTTTCTACTGCCGCCAGAACCATTTTATCTACCTCTTCTTTTTTAGTGACATCACATTTTATAGCTATTGCTTCCCCTTTTTTCTTTTTAATTTCTTCAACCACTTTCTCACAATCTTCTTTTGAAATGTCTGCCACCACTACTCTAGCTCCTGCTTTTGCCAAAACTAAAGCATGGGTCCTTCCCATACCTCTTCTTGCTCCAGTAATAATAGCTACTTTGTTTTTTAAATCAGCCATAGATTTTAAATGTTTTCATTATGAAGAATTTCGACTATTTTTATTTTACCATAATAAAAACCCGAGGGGAAATCTCGGGTAAAATTTACTGCGGGTCGTGGACGATATTAGAACCTTTTTATTTTTATCGCAACCTTACAGATAGCGTTAGCAATTTTATCTAAATGTTTATCTATCAACTCATTGGGGATGTGTATAGTATTATAACCTTCTCTAGTAGAATAATAATCACGCTTAAAGTCTTTTTCTATTTGTCGTGAATCTGTATAATGATGCAGGCCATCTATCTCTATATAAATATTTGTTCCTAAAATAGCGATATCAACATGTTTATGTTTATCAGAATGTTCTAGTTTTGTTTTTATTTTTCTTTCTTTTAATGCTTCGTTTAAAGCCTTAACTTGTTTTGTTGGAACGACAAATTTTCTCATTTTTTATTAATTAAAATTTGCTACGAGTCGTGGACAACGTTAGAACCTGTTTGATGGAATTATAATCCTAAATCGCCACTAATTCGTTGCATTGCTTTAAGGTTAATATCAATAAAATCTTCCAGCTTTATATTAAGAAGCTCTTCACATTTCTTAATAATCTCCCTATTAGCGCCTTTGGCAAAAGATTTTTCAGAGAAACGATTTAAGACGCTCTCTGTTGTTAAATCAGCTATTTTCTTCGAAGGCAAAACTAAAGTAGCAGCGACAATCAAGCCAGTCAAAGGGTCAACCACAAAAAGAGCTTTATCCATTAACGTTTCTAAGGGAAGATTGTGCATCTCGTTATGAACTCTTATTGCCTGGCAAATATCTTTATTTAGCCCAGTTTCTTCAAGTATTTGAGCACCGATTAAAGAATGTTGACTAGGATTATCTTTTGTCTTTTCGTAATCAATATCGTGCAATAAGCCAACCAATCCCCATTCAGCTTCATCTTCCTTAAAATAAACAGCTAAGGCCAGCATTACGGTCTCTACTGCCAAACAATGTTTAATTAAATTCTGATTTGAAAGATTTTGTTTTAATAATGCTAAAGCCTGTTCTCTTGTCATATTTTTATTCTATCAAAAACCACCTCCCTGGCGAATTTTTGAACTTAATTTACTGCGGGTTGTAGACGACGTTCGAACCTGTTTTGTTCAAAAGAATTAATAAATGCCTTAAAAATGAGGTGTTTTATGTCTTAATAAATAAAGATGTGCCTAATGTAAATTTTATTCCTCTTCAGTCTCTGGTTCTTCAATCTCCTCTCCTTCTTACTATTCTTGATTAATTTCTGCTTCCATTACCTCTCTCCTATACACGCACCATCTTCACAACCTTGTGGACAATCATACTCCTCAGATGATGCTTTATTACGGCTACCACACATCCACTCTGTTAACCTGTCTCCATCACAGGAATCTGTATTTATTTCATGGCTAATTAGTGTTCCATCTGTAGTATCTATAACCTCACATTTTACTGTTCCTTTCACATAATAATGATACTCACTTAAAGAAGAACTACTATCAGAATCATCACAGCAATATTTTGTTTGGCCGTAAGTAACATAACCAACATAACCAGGAGGACAATCAGAGTCTCTCCCTTGGGGAGAAGTCTCTAGTCCAGTAGGGGTATAAGTCTCTACTGTAGCAGTGGTAGCGGTAAAAAAAATGATAAAACACTCGTCTGGTGTTGTCACTCCATATTCCCTACACTTAGCTTCAATCGATGCACATATCTCTGAAGGTCCTCCCGCTTCTATGCAGAAAGCTTCGAGCGGTTCAAACGATTTATAACCCTCAAGGGGGAATCTCTCGCATTGCTCTGGTGTTCCTCCGTTTTCTATGCAGAAAGCTCTAAGCGATCCAAATGATTCAAAACCCTCAAGCATTTTCTCTACTTCTGATTCCTGTCGAACCTTCTCTTGAATTCTCTCTCTTGCCTCTGCTGGAACTTCCACCGGTAGAGAAACTGTTTCTGGAACATCACCCAAAGCATTTTTAGCTTTTAGAGCCTCAACTGCTTTTTCGTGTCCCTTAATTGAAACTTTCATTGCATTTTCAATGGCGGATTTAGCCTGCTCTGGAACCTTTTCATAAACTTCAGCTAAAACCTCCAGATGTTTAGAGGTTGCCTGGCCGACTCTAACTACGACTTCTATGACTTTTTCAGTGTCTTTGCCTTTAGCCATAGCTTTCTCTGCCCTGGCTATGCTTTTTTCTAATTGGTTCTCATATCTTTCCAAAGTTTTTTCTGCCAATTCCGATTTCCCTTTTTCTATCACAGCTTGGGTCTCAGCCAATCTTTCAGCCGCTAAAGCAGCGTGTCTTTCAGCTTTTTTCAGATCGCCAAAAGTGAAGAAAGTGCCGATTTCCTCAGCAATTATCTCCAGAAAATAAAATGGACTGTCCGGAGTCATTCCTGGATCAGGCAGTTCTGTTTCTTGAGCCAAAACTCCTGTTCCGAGAGAGAACAGAAATGCTAAAGTTATTAGTAAAGATATT
>JBDRGQ010000006.1:0-70290 GCA_043817685.1 bacterium
CCAAAGCCTCGTTGAATTTAAACTCGTTTAATGATTCTTTATATTTTTTCTGCGTTTTATTCAACTCTCTTTGAAAATTGGGATTTGAAAATTGATTGAAAATTGGGAATTGGAAATTGGAAATTTTAGCTAGAGTCGTTAATATATCGACCAGATTCCCCAATCCTTTAGCTAAATCAGCATTGTACCTTTCTTCAAACTTTTCATAAGTAAAATCTCCATCTTCTGTAGAAGAGAATTCTCTTAATAAGAAATACCTTACTGGATCTAAACCATACTTTTTAACTAATTCAACTGGATCTATAACATTACCCAGACTTTTAGACATTTTCTCTCCATTGGAAGTTATATAACCATGAACAAAAACATTTTTAGGAAGTTCTTTTCCTAAAGCCAATAACATTGCTGGCCACAATAAAACATGAAATCTAAATATGTCTTTTCCTATACAATGTATATCTGCTGGCCAAAACTCTTCTTTGCCTAAAGATTCTAAAGCTGATAGATAGTTAGCTAAAGCCTCCAGCCATATATAGATAATCTGGTTCTCATCCCCAGGAACAGGAATTCCCCATTTAAGATTTTCTTTTGACCTGGAGCAACTAATATCTTCTACTCCCTGATTGATAAAACTTAATATTTCATTCTTTCTAGATTGTGGAGTAATTTTAAGCTCATCTTTCTCTAAAATTTCTTTAATTTTATCTGCATATTTGGAAAGCTTAAAAAAATAATTTTCTTCTTCTATCTCTTCTGGTTTTTGTTTATGAATAGGGCAGTTTCCATCCACCAAATCCTTTTCCTTAATAAAAGCTTCGCATCCAACACAATACAACCCTTTATATTTACTTTTATAAATATCTCCTTGATCTAATAATTGTTTCCAAACTCTTTCTACTGTGGGCCAATGTCTTTTTTGATCAGTAGTTCTTATAAAGTCATCATTAGAAATATTTAAAACCTTGGTCAACTCCTTGAATTTAGATGATATCTCATCAGTAAAACTTACAACATCTTTTCCTGCTTTTTCTGCAGCTTTAACTATTTTTGCACCATGTTCATCGGTCCCAGTCAAAAACCACACATTTTCACCCAAAGAACGGTGATATCTTGCTATCACATCTGCTTGAACCAACTCCAAAGCGAATCCTACATGAGGAGGGGCATTAGTATAAACGATACTAGTTGTAATATAAAAATTCTTTTTTGACATAGTCAAAGAAATAAAAAAGGGATTTCTCCCTTATTTTAGCACAAATTTTAATTTTTGCACCCTATTTTGTTCCATTCATCACCACTACAAATTCGCCTTTTAACCCTGACTTTCCTATGGATTCTACTATTTCATCAGCCTTCCCACGATAAACAGTCTCAAACTTTTTAGTAAGCTCTCTACAAACAACAATTTCTCTGTCTTTTGGCAATTCAGCCAATGTTTTCATTATCCTGTAAGGAGATTCATAGAAAATAACTGGATATTTTAATTCTGCTATTTCTTTAAAAAACTTATTTCTTTTTTTCTTGACCGGAGGAAACCCCAAAAAAGAAAATCGGTCCATTGGAAAACCAGAGATACTGGCTGCAGATATAGAAGCAGAAGGACCAGGGATGGGAATAATTTTGATATCTTTGGAATTTTCAACTATTTTGGAAATTAAAAAATTCCCAGGATCTGAAATACCAGGTGTCCCTGCATCAGAAACTAAAACTAAAGATTTATCATTCTTTAACATATTTATAATATCTTCCACTTTTTTTAATTTAGAATGCTGATGATAACTTAAAACAGGTTTTTTAATTCCGTATCTGTCTAATAATTTTTGAGTCTGTCTTGTGTCTTCGCACAGGATTAAATCAGCCTCCGATAATATTCGGAGGGCTCGATTAGTTATATCTTCCATATTCCCAATTGGAGTAGCAATAACGTATAAAGTTCCCATAGATTATAAAACTACTGCTTTTTCTTCTTTTCTCTTTTTTAAGAAATCCCTCAAAAATTCATAAAGAATGCCGGCTAAAGGAATGGCTAAAATAGCTCCCAATATTCCCAAAAGCTGAGCTCCTATTGATAAAGATATCAAAACTAAAACAGGAGGCAAGCCGACAAATTTCTTGGTTAAAATTGGTGACAAAATATTTCCCTCTATCTGTTGAATCAAAAAGAAAGCAATTAACACAAAAATAGCTTTTAACCAAGAATCTAAAGCAACAAAAATAAAAATTAGAGCTCCGATAATAAGCGGGCCTATAACAGGGATGAAATCAAATATTCCAGACAAAAGAGCCAATGTGGCAGCATATTTTACATCAAACAAATGTAATGTGATAAATACAGCTATGGCCACAAAAGCAGAAGTAAGTATCCTGCTTCCAAACCAAGCAGCTACTTTAGTTTGTGATCTTTCCCAAAGAGAAAGAATAAATCCTTCCATTCTTTTAGGAGACAATAATCCTATGACTTTTTCCATCCCTTTTTCTTCTAAAGATAAAAATAAAGCTATGGCTAAAATAAATATTGTGGAACCTATACTTCCAAAAAATAAAGCTAAAGCGCTAAGAATATCAGAAGATGCTTTTTGAAGAATAGTTCCCAGAGTCAAAGTAAAGCTTTCCATACTGTCAAAGGCTTCTATTCCCAATCCTTTCAAAGAAGGAGCGAGTTTCTCAAAATACTGCGGGAAGAACTGGGAAAATTGCTGTATTTCGCCAATGAACATCGGAATTGTCCAATAAATAGCAAGTCCTAATATCCCGAAGAATCCTATATAAATTAGAATAACAGCTAATACTCTGGGAATTCTGAATTTTTGTAAGAATTTAATAGCCGGATTAAACAAAACAGATATTATCAAAGCGAAAATAAACCATATAAGTATGTCTTTGATAAGGTATATTATGTAAAAAATAACTAAAGCTAAAGCAATCTTTAAAATAGTTCCCCATGAAATATCTAATACTTTTTCTCCGTTCATAGTTTTAATAATTTTCTAAATCTTTCTTCTTCCTCAAACGGACCTATAATAGCTAAGTTTAAATTCTTTGGCTGAAAAATATCCTTTGCTACCTTTAGAATATCATTTACAGAAACTTTATCAATTCTTTTGAAGATTTCTTCTGGTTTCAATATCTTCCCTTCTAGTATTTCTTGACTAGCGTAAAAGAAGGCTTTAGCATCTGAAGCTTCTAGGCCCAAAGACACTCTTCCTTTTATGTTTTCCTTGGCTTTTTTAAGTTCTGCGGCAGATATTTTCTTTTGGGTAAGTTTTTTAAATTCCTTTAAAACAGTTAGTATAGCTTTATCAACTCTTTTGTTATCTACTCCTGCTTTAGCAACTAAAAATCCTACATCTGGGTCTGCTTCATTCTCTGTTTTTATATAATAGGCCAATCCCTGCTTTTCTCTAACCTCTGTAAATAAACGAGAACTCATCATCTCACCCAAAATAACGGAAAGCACGTCTAAAACGTATTTTTTAGGACTAGAAAGATTATACGTTCTAACTCCTAAATGAAAATGAGTTTGATCTGTTTTTTTAAAATTGACTAAGCATTCTGGAACGGTCTGTCTTTCTATTACTTTTGCTTTTTTATTTGATTTTGAAACTGATATTTTAGAAAAATACTTTTTAATTTGCTCTACTATTTGATCTTCTTTAAAATTACCGGCTATGCAAACTATAGTGTTTGAAGCGGTATATTGGGATTTTCTATAATTCAATATCTGCTGACGAGAAATATTTTCAATGGTTTCTTTGTTCCCAAGTATATCCCAACCCGCTGGTTGATCTCCGTAAAGAAGACTTTTCCAAACTTCTCCAATATAAGCCATTGGACTGTCTAAATACATGTTTATTTCTTCTATAATAACCATTCTTTCTTTTTCTATCTCCTTTGGCGGGAATAAAGAATTTAAATAAATATCTGAAGCCCAGTCTAAAGCCAAATCTAGTTGAGAAGCTTCAACTTTGGCATAATATCCAGTGCATTCTTCACTAGTAAATGCATTGAAGATACCTCCTACTTTATCTAAGGGTTCTATTACCTTTAAAGTTGTTGGTCTTTTCTTGGTTCCTTTAAAAAATAGGTGTTCCAAAAAATGAGAAATTCCAGATATATTCTTTTTCTCGTATTTTGAACCTGTTCCTATCAAAGTAAAAACAGTTACAGCCTGAGTGTTGGTTTGAGGAACAGTAATAATCCTCAGCCCATTTTTGAGAGTTATTTTTCTGAACATTACTTTTCTAGTTTTTCTCTTAAAACATTTACTAAATCATCCACTTTCACTTTCTCTTGTTTCATAGTGTCTCTATCTCTAACTGTTACTTCGTTGTTTTCTAGGGTATTAAAATCAACAGTAATTGCAAAAACTGTTCCTATTTCATCCTGCCTGCGATATCTTCTTCCGATAGAAGCTATTGCGTCGTACTGGCAAATAAAATAAGGTTTCAAAAGAGAATAAACTTCTTTTGCTTTTTTAACTAAATCTGGTTTGTTTTTGACTAAAGGTAAGACAGCAATCTTAATAGGGGCCAAAATTTTATTCAAAACCAACATTGTTTCTAGCTCTTTGGACGTTTCCGTCGTTTCAGTTCTTCCTCCCTTCACTTCTTTGAAAGCATCTATCAAGAAAGCTAAGAAAGATCTGTCTGCTCCTGCTGAAGTTTCTATTATATATGGGAAATACTTTTCTTTTGTTTCTTCGTCAAAATATTCCAAATTCTGACCGGAAAACTTAGAATGGTTTGATAAATCCCAATCTCCTCTATCATGTATTCCTTCTATTTCTTTCCAGCCAAAAGGAAACTTGTATTCTATATCCACCACTCTCTTGGCATAATGGGCCAAATCTTTCTTTGAAACTTCCTTAAATCTAAGATTCTTTTTATCTATTCCCAGTTTTATATACCAATCCATTCTCTGTTTTTTCCAATAATCAAAGAATTTATCAGCTTCTTTTGGTTTACAAAACCACTGAAGCTCCATCTGTTCAAATTCTCTAGTCCTGTAAGTAAAGTTCCCCGGAGTTATTTCATTCCTAAAAGCTTTTCCTACTTGGGCTATGCCAAAAGGAATTTTCTTTCTGGAAGAGTTTAAAACATTGAGAAAATTAACATATATCCCTTGGCAAGTTTCAGCTCTTAAATAACTGATAGAAGTTTTATCTTCTACGGGACCGATATTAGTTTTCATCATCAAGTTAAATTTTCTGGGGGCAGTAAGCTTTCCCTTACAATTAGGACAGTTTTCTGTTTCCAACAAGTCCTTTCTGAATCTGTGATGGCATTTTTTGCACTCCACCAATTCATCCGCAAAACCGGCTGTTAAGTGTCCTGAAGCTTCCCAAATCTTAGGACTCATTAATATAGCTGCATCCAAGCCAACAATATCGTCTTGCAGCTGAATCATTTCTTTTCTCCAGGCATTCTTAATATTATTTTTCATTTCCACTCCCAAAGGACCGTAATCGTAACAAGAGCCGAATCCTCCGTATATTTCAGAAGAGAGAAATATAAATCCTCTCCTTTTGGCCAAAGATATGATTTTTTGCATTGTATTTTCCATATATCTATTGAACTAATCCATCACTAACATTAATACTCGGATCATTGGGCAACAAAGTATTAATCCCGACATCCACACTTTCTAAGTTAACGTTTGTCCATTGATCTCGACCAGTGAGCCTGGCCTGACTTATTAATTCTGCGGCCTGGTTCTTTTGGGAATCGTAAGGACTTAGGGCGACCTGAAAGAATATACTCGGAGGGAGATTCAGTATTCCTTGCCCCACTAATAAGTCTCCAACATTCCAAACCAATTCTCTGGAACCTGAATCAAAAGTAAATTTATCTGCTTCTTCTTCTGGAAATATCTGCCCTGTTAATCTTACATTATAAGGAAGTATTGCTTTTGCTTTAACATCTGTCATGTCATTAAAATAATTCTTAGCCTGCCAAGAAATTGTATAAGTGGTAGTTTCTCCCACTTTGGGTGGAATAAATCCTGAATTACCGAATACTTCATCCTCATAAAAACCTTTTTGAGTTATTTCTATTTTTGAATTTACTTTATTAATAAACTCTCCCTTGACCTGGCTAAGATAAACATTTGTTTTAATCTCTGGATTTTTATCTTCTGTACTGTTTATTGACCAGCTGTTTTTAGTATTTATCCAAAATTCAACTTTTCCTTCTTCGTGCGGAGTTAGTAACTGTAAGTCTGAAACTCTTCTCCAATCCCAAAGAATAGAATTGTCTCCATCTTCGTACACTCCGTCTACTGTTCTTAAGGTATTAAAGTCTAAAGCTGAACCAGTAAGAGTGACCTGGAGAGTCATATCAGTTAAAATGTTTTCTCCTATATTTCTAAAAAATATTTCGTAATGAAGACTATCCCCGGGATCTACAACGAACTCAGGATTATTATTTATATTCTGAGTTATGTATAAAGTAGGCTTTATAATACTTATTCCTTTAATAGCTTCTTTTAATAAGACAAATTCTCCATCATACCAACTTCCTAATTGAGCCCTTAAGATCTTTTCTTCTCCTATGTCTCCCATTATTTTACCTGTAATTTCTATCCTTCCCCCATCTGCCTTGTTCAATAATCCTATATCCCATTCTTTCTCATCTAAAGAAGACGGATTAGATTTTACGAATTCAAAATCAGAAGGATAGTCCATTAAAACTCTCAAATCAGATAGGGGATAATTTGCATTAGAAAAATAATTAAGTTTGAATTTAATTTCTTTCCCAGATTCAATGTTGGTTGGCAAATCAAACTCAAAAGTCAAAGGAACTTTTTCCAATAAAGTGGTGAATGAGGTAGAGGATTCATATCTAGCTTTTAAGTCTTTTGGTTTATAGCTTAAGGAAACTTTGGCGGTTTTAATATCTCCTTCTTTACCTAAAATCCTGCCCTTAAAAGAAATCGTTCTCTCTTCTCCAGGATAAATAGCCCCGCCTAATTCATTTTCATCTTTAGTAACTCTAGTGGCATCTTCTCCAACTGGAATAGAATATTTTGGATATTCAAATATTAATTCTGGTTCTTCCAAACGAGCCTCTCCATTATTCTTATATTTTACTATATACTCCACTTCTTCCAACAAACTGGTATTGCTTGGTCCCAGAATCTCCAATTTCAAAATATCTTTGGAATATATATTCTTTTGGTAATAATAAATACCTAAAGCACCGACTAAAACGGCTGCAATTATTATAACTAAAGTAGTCTTTTTCATATTCTTTAACTTTAACAAATTATTGGGTTTTTTCCAAAACTCCTTTAAGATAGCGTCTGGAAATTTTATTAAGGCTTTTTATAATATTTTCTTCCAATTTCAACTTGTTTAAGGTGAGCCAATCTCTTTTTAAAAATAACCTTAATATTTTTATTAAATCAGGTTCTATTGATTCCGGCTCTTTTACTTTTTTCTTACAGCTTTCGCAAATCAATCCTCCATCTCTTGGAACAAAGAATATTTTCCCTAGCATTATTTTCTTTTGGCAGACGAAACAATCATACAAATCAAGCTGATAACCAAGAATACAAAGAAAATTCCATAAAAAATAATAGTAAAGCAAGTTTATTTTTAATCCCTTCAGGGCCAGAGAATTTAGTTTCTCAAAAACTTCATTCAATAATCTCCATATTTCTTTATCAACCTCTTGTCCTCTTAACAATTTATCCACCAAACCTGATATTTGGTAGGCCACTTTTAATTTCTCTATATCGCTCCTTAGAATCTTAAACTTATTTATTAAAATTGCATCAGTAAGTGTTTTTTGAGCTTTTCCTTGAATAAATTCTATTTCCGAAAAATAAAAAAGCTCTAGTCCCGATCTTAGTTTTGATTTTATTTTCCTTTCAGCTCTGGCTAATAAATCCAATCTTCCAAAATCTTTAGTGTAAATAGTAAAAAGTCTGTCCGCTTCGCCCCTATCAACCTTACCCAAGATTATTCCCTGGGTTCTATAATGGGTAAACATTTTATTGTCCCAAAAACTGTTTTATAAGTTTTAACTTCTTCCCTATTTTAGACCTCTTTTTACCGTCCATTTCTTTTGTTATTTCCATCTCAAGACTCTTTTTCACTCTATCTATTTCAGACGGCTCTAAATAACTACCGTAAACACTCCTCAATTCTTCTTCATATTCCAGCCTTTCTGCCTCGTTCATCCCGGTAGTATTAAACAATTCTGGCTTTCTCAACCATTGTCTAAAGTCATCTCGACTTAAATGTTTTTTGTCACCAAATCCCGATGGCATAATTATAGTTTTTTAATTTTTATTAAAACTTCTTTGTTTTCTATTTTAGTTTCAGCTTCTTCGTCCCATTTTTCATCATTCTCGCCAATAAATAAATCTTTTATCCTAGCTTCTTTTAGAATATTATTTTTATTCTTTTCTAAAATATCGTTTAATTCTTTACCTCCCGAAAAATTAACTAATATTTCATCTTCTGGTTTCAAAGCTGCTTTCTTTCTCATCATTTGTATGTTACGAACTATCTCTCTAACTATCCCTTCTTCTTTCAATTCTACTGAAATGGTTTCATCTAATTTAATATTTTCTTTTAATGAAATGTCATATCTAAATCCTTTTACGTTTACTTCTTCTTTTATCAAATTGATTATCTCGCTATCCAAACCATTTGCTAATTCTCCAACAGCTAATTCATTTAAAGGTTGTCTAACTTTAATTCCAGCGATGGCTCTTTCTTTTAACCCCAAATTAACTATTTCTCTAGCTCTCTTCATTTTTTCTTCCAGTTTTTCATCTACAAGTTTTTTTTCGGAACTTGGATATTCTTCCAAATGCACTGATTCTTCTTTCCCTCTAATTTCCTTATAAAGAGACTCTGCCAGAAAGGGAGTAAAAGGGGCCATAAGCTTCGATAATTTAGAAATTACATAATAAAGCGTTTGAACAGCTTCTTTCTTTTCTTTATCATCATCTGTTCTTTGGAATCTTTTTCTTGATCTCCTGACATACCAATTAGACAAATCATCAACAAAAGCCTCAAACAATCTGGCTGCTCCAACCACATCATATTTATCCAGCTTTTTAACAACTTCTGAATTAAGTTTTTCTAAGGAAGAAGCTATCCATTTGTCTAAAACATTATCAGAGTTAAATTCTTCTTTTCTTTCTTTTTTATCACTATATGTATTAAAAAATCTCTGGATATTTAACAACGTATCAAAGAATCTTCTATAAAGAACTTGAACATCGTTAAAATTAAAACTCTTTGGCTCTGCCACCGCATTTATTGTATAAAAATAAAATCTGGCTACATCAGCCCCATAAGTTTCTATAACATCTGAAGGTTTTACTATATTTCCTTTGGATTTTGACATTTTCTGTCCTTTTTCGTCTAAAACAATACCCGTAGATAAAACATTCTTGTAAGGAGCGTCTAATTTCAAAAGTGTTGATATAACCAACAAAGTATAAAACCATCCTCTAGTTTGATCTATTCCTTCACAAATAAAATCTGCTGGGAAGAATTTCTTTTTATCTATCAGATCCTTGTTCTCAAAAGGATAGTGTAACTGGGCAAAAGGCATGGAGCCCGAGTCAAACCAACAATCTATGACTTCTTTAACTCTCTTCATCTTCCCTCCGCAATCGCAATCAAAAGTAATTTCATCTATAGCTGGCCTATGCAAATCCTCTATTTTAAAATCTTTGCCAGCCTTTTCTCTTAATTCTTCTATGCTTCCTATACATGTCCTTTTATCACATTTTTCGCACTGCCAAATTGGAAGAGGAGTGCCCCAGTATCTTTCTCTAGATAAATTCCAATCTTTAACATCCCTTAGCCATTCTCCGAACCTTCCTTCTTTTAAATAGCTTGGCACCCAGTTTATTTTATTATTCCTATTCAATAAATCTTTTTTTATTTCAGTAACTTTAATAAACCAAGAATCCTTTGCATAATACAAAAGGGGAGAATCGCACCTCCAGCAGAAAGGATATTCGTGCTCATACATTTCTTCTCTAAACAAAAGCTTCCTCTTTTTTAAATCTTCTACTATTAAAGGATCTGCATCTTTAACGAATTTTCCAGCAAAAGTTTTTACTTCATTTATGAATTTTCCTTCTTCATTAATATTTAAAACTACCGGCAAATTGTTTTCTTTGCCAACTTCCATATCTTCTTCTCCAAAAGCGGGAGCTATATGAACCAAACCTGTTCCTTCTTTCAAAGAAACATAATCTGCTGGAACAATAAACCATGCCTTTTTACTGGGTTCCTGAAAATTAAAAGCAGGTTCATATTCTAAGCCTTTTAGGTCTTTTCCCTTTAATTCCTCTAATATCTTGTATTCTTCCCCCAAAACAGATAATCTTTCTTTAGCTAAAATCAAAATCTCTCCGTTGATCTCCGCTTTTACGTATTTAAAATTAGGATTCATGGCAATAGCCACGTTTCCCGGTAATGTCCATGGAGTAGTTGTCCAAACTAAAAAACAAGTGTTCTTTTCTCCTTTAACAGGAAACTTAACAAAAACAGAATTGTCTTTTGTGTTTTTATAACCCTGGGCTACTTCGTGTGAAGAAAGAGAAGTGCCACAGCGAGGACAGAATGGAACAACTTTATAGTCTTGGTAAAGAAGATTCCTATCCCAAACTTTTTTCAATATCCACCACAGGCTTTCTATATATTCATTACTACAAGTAACATAGGCTTTTTCCAAATCCAGCCAATACCCAATTCTTTCTGTAAATTTTTCCCAGTCTTTTTTATAATTAAAAACATTATTTCTGCAGGCACAAACAAAATTCTCAATATTGCTTTCTATGTCTTTTTTGCTTTTAATTCCTAAAGATTTTTCAGCTGAAATTTCTGTAGGCAAACCATGAGTATCCCAACCAGCTTTTCTCTCTACAAAAAATCCCTTCATTGTTTTGTAACGTAAAATAATATCCTTGAAAGATCTGGCTAATAAATGATGAATGCCAGGCAATCCATTGGCAAAGGGAGGGCCTTCGTAAAAAATGAATCTAGGTTTGTTTTTGTTTTTATCCAAAGTCCTCTTAAAGATATTATCTTTTTTCCAAAACTCTAGTATTTCTTTTTCTATTTTAGGCAAGATTACTTCCATATTATTTTATTTTTCTTAATTCTCCAGTTTTAATCATATTTTTCTTGATGAACATTCCGTACAAAAACTCCTGATTAGTCATTCCCTTAATAAGACCTTCCAATATCCATAAGGGATCACCATGGCTGACGATTAAAATCTTTTTTTCTTTGTGCTTTCTATCAATTTCTTTTAAGAAATCTTTCATCCTTTTTTTAAGATCGTTCCAGCTTTCTCCTTTTGGAGGTTTTTTAGAAAATTTTCTTTTTTTATAGCCGATAAACTTATAAAATGATTTCTTTTTTTCACCGTGAAAAATACCCATATTAATATCTATAAGTCGTTTGTCGAAATTAATTTCTTTAATGCCTAATTCTTTTGAAGAGATTATCGCGGTTTCCTTTGTTCTATAAAAATTAGAAGAATAAATAATATTTATCTTTTCCTTCTTTATCTTGCTTAAACTTCTTTTTACTTGATCCTTGCCTCTTTTTGTTAACCTTACTAAACTGCTGTCCTTAGGAGGATAAATAAATTCTTTCTTTTTAATTTGATAGACATTTTCTCCGTGTCTTAATAAGTAATAAGTGTTTTCCATATTACATTTTTTCCGGAGTGGATATTCCCATTAGATCTAAAGTTTTTTTCAAAACTATTTTTGTCGCCAAAACTAAAGAAAGTCTTTTGCCGGTTAATCCCTTGTCTTCTGATATGACCTGGCACTTTTGATAAAAACGATGGAAACTTTCGGCTAGTTCCATTGCATACTTCGGAAGTCTTTGGATTTGATAGTCCAAAGCTGTATCTTCTATAACTTCCGGCAATCTTATTAATTGCTTGGCCAATTCTTTTTCTGATTCTTCTACTAAAGAAATATTTTTATCCTTACTAGGGTTAGATTTTCTTAAAATGCTGCAAATTCTGGCGTAGGCGTATTGAACATAATAAACCGGGTTTTTACTGGATTGTTCTTTAGCCAAGTCCGTATCAAAATCCATATGCGTATCAAGGGATTTCATGAGATAAAAAAACCTTACGGCGTCCAATCCCACTTCCCTAATAAGCCAGTCTAATGTTATGGTTTTTCCTTTTCTTTTCGACATTTTCTCTCCTTTCAACCTAACCACTTGAGATATCAAGAAAATCATTTCTCCTTTGTATCCCAACATTTTGGCAACTGCCTTTATTTTTTGAATATGACCCTGATGATCCGCTCCCCAGATATCTATAATTTTATTATATTTTTTATCAAATCTGGTTTTATGGTAAACAATATCAGGCATTAAATAAGTGAAAGCACCTGTTTCTCTAACTAAAACCCAGTCTTTTGTGTCTTCGTATTTTGATGTTTTTAACCACTTAGCCCCGTCTTTTTCATATATTAAATCATTCTTTTGGAGCCAATCGTAAACTTTATCTATTTCCCCAGTTTTATACAAATCGTCTTCTTCAGAAACCCATTTATCGAATTTAATGTTAAGCTTCTTTCTAATAAAATTTTTAATATCTTTTTGGACCTCTTTAGCCAGTAGAGATCCAGCATCTCTCTCGTTTTTGCAATTCTTAAGTTTAGATTTTAAAGAGTTAATCTTTTCTTCCAAATAAGGATTTAAGTAAGTTGTTCCTTCTCCTAGGGCTGTTTCACCCAAAGCTTTAATTTGAGAACTGGCTTTTGAGTCATTGGCGTAGTGGATTCGCGAAACCTTAAATCCCGCTTTTTCAAAAACATTGGCAAGTGTTTCTCCGAAAAAAGCTCCTCTACCATGTCCTATGTGCAGTTCCCCGGTTGGATTGGCACAAATAAACTCAATGCTAATTGATTTTTTATTTTCATTTAATTTCCCAAAATCCTTTTGCTTTTTTAATATTTTACCTATTTCTTTTTCTAAAAACTCTTTGGAAATAAAAAAATTAAGGAATCCAGGGCCAGCTGTCTCTATTTTCTTTATAAATTTACTGTTTTGGCATTTATTTTTTATCAATTCCGCTATTTCCCTAGGAGACTTTTGAGACTCTTTGGCCAAAATCATAGCTATATTGGTGGAATAGTCCCCATTGAAACTGTTTTCTGGCGTTTCTATATTTACACTCTTAATATCAAAAACAGGAAGAGCCTTCTCTTTTTGAAGCTCTTTTAGGGAAATCTCTATTATATTTTGAAGTTCTTTTCTTATCATTATGCTTCATTTTATCTTAAAATTTGCTAAAATGGAAGGGATGAAGCCCTTAGCTGATAACAAAAAAGCATATTTCGATTATGAAATTCTAGAAAAGTATGAAGCAGGAATTTCTTTGATTGGACAAGAAGTAAAGTCAATAAAACAAGGCCATATGAGTTTAAGCGGTTCTTATGTGGTGATAAGGGGGAATGAAGCTTTTTTACTAGGAGTTCATGTTCCTCCTTATCAGCCTAAAAATGCCCCCAAAGAATATGACCCCCAAAGGACAAGAAAACTTCTTTTAAGGAAGCAGGAAATAAACTATTTAATCGGAAAAACTAAAGAGAAAGGGTTGACTTTAGTGCCATTAAGGGTGTATACTCTGAAAGGTAATATCAAATTAGAATTTGGAGTGGCTAGAGGGAAAAAACAGAAAGATAAGAGAGAAACGATAAAGAAACGAGAAACGGAAAGAGATATGAAAAGAGAGTTAAACCTGAGGGGGTGAAAGGCTTCGACAGAAAATCTAATTAAAATATGCAAGCCGAGTTATTAGATCTTGTAAAACTAATAAAGAAATAAGTGCCAACTTATTCAAACAACCAGCATTAGCAATAGCTTAATGCCATCTCGTCTGTTGATTCTCGCTAGGCAGAGTCGAGGTGTCATATTAGCGAGATAGATAGTTTTTTTGATTCGGGAAAACTATTAAAGATGGTTCTGGGTCAATGGTATAGATTTTTTGCCCGGTTTAAACTCTATATCTTAGATGAAACCGGTCTACGCTTGTAGAAATATTTTAAAGAAATTTTTTGGACAGGGGTTCAATTCTCCTCACCTCCACTAACAATATAAAAAATTGCCTAAAAGAATTTTTATAAACAATCAAATAAGGGCTGAAGAAGTAAGGTTGATAGATGAAACCGGAAAACAACTAGGCGTTGTTTCTCTTCAAGAGGCTCAAAATCTGGCCAAAGAAAAAAATATGGACCTTATCCAGGTAACAGAAAAAGTTGACCCTCCTGTTTGTAAAATAGGAGATTATGGAAAATACTTATACCAAGAAGAAAAGAAAGAAAGACACAGTCATAAAAATAAAGGTGGAGAATTAAAAGCGATAAGGCTTACTTACAACATTTCCCAGCACGATATGGAAACAAGGGCCAAATTAGCCGAAAAGTTTCTAAAAAAGGGAGACACAGTAAGAATAGATTTACCCCTAAGAGGAAGACAAAAAGCTTTGGGAGACTTTGCCAAAGAAAAAATGGCTAAATTTCTTGAAGAACTAAATGAAATGATAGGAATAAAAACAGAAAAGGAATTAAAAAGAGAACCAAGAGGATTCACAATGATAATTTCCAAAAAATAACATGCCAAAATTAAAAACAAGAAAATCAGTAACAAAAAGATTTAAAATAACAAGAACTGGTAAAATCTTAAGAAGAGCTACCGGTCTTGATCATGCTAGAGCTAAAAAATCAGGGAAAAAGATAAGGAAATCTAGAAAATGGGTTCCTTTATCTAAACCCGAGAGTAGAAGAATAAGAAAAATAATAAGAAAATAATGCCTAGAGTTAAAAGAGGAAAAACAGCGAATAAAAGAAGAAAAAACGTATTAAAACACGCAAAAGGTTTTAAATGGGGAAGAAAATCAAAATATAAGTTAGCCAAGGATGCTTTAAGGCACGCTTGGGAATATTCATATAGAGACAGAAAAACAAAAAAGAGAACCAGAAGAAGTCTCTGGCAAAGCCAAATAAACTCAGCTTGCAAAACAGAAGGAATAGCTTATAGCAGATTTATAGCAGCCCTTAAAAAGAATAAGATAGAAATAGATAGAAAAATACTTTCTGAATTAATAGAAAAAAATCCACAAGTATTCAAGAAAATAGTAGAGAAAGTAAAATCTTAATTATTCTAAAAAAACGACCGCCTCTAAAGACTAGGCGGTCTTTTGTTTTGTATACTTTCTATCTGGGGATGAGCGTGGTTTGAGGCAATAAATAATCCTTTATTAATTAACTTTTCTAAATCTTCGGTAGAAATTTTAATTTTCTTAAGTTTATGCGGAATGTTATTAAAAGTTAATGCCATAGGACATTCTGTTTGGTGCGCATCTGTTACTACTCCGCATAAGCAAACCTTCCAACGCCATCTTCCATCATTGCTCATACATGGTCCTCCTTTAATCCTAAAGTATTTTTAAATTACCAACTATTAATTATCACTCTTTCTGATTTTAGTAAAGCTCTTTTCTTACAAGCTCCTCTGTTATATCCTCCAATCTTCTTATCGGATCTAATTACTCTATGACAAGGAATATCAGGGTTTTTGTTTTTGTTTAAAATATTTCCTACAGCCCTGAATGCGTTTCTTTTCCCAGAGATAACAGCTACTCCTTTGTAGGTCATAACTTTCCCTTTTGGTATCTTTCTAACCGTTGTTAAAACTTTATCTTTAAACTCCTGCTTCATTTTCTAAGCTCTTTAAAAAGTTTAAGATAATCTCTTAAAAGTCTAGGCATTAAAAACTTTTCTTTTATGGTTTTTTTAGCTTCTTTCCCAAGTTTTTTCGCCAAGGCTGGATTTTCTATTAATTGAACTATTCTTTTAGCAGTTTCTTTTGAGCTTGAAACTAAAAATCCATTCTTCCCGTTTTTTATTTGAAGTTTTATTCCTCCAACTTTTCCTGCGATAACGGCTTTTTCTTTCCACATGGCTTCTGCCACCGTCATTCCAAAACCCTCTCTAATAGATTTTTGAATAATTATATCTGAAGAAACCTGAAAAGCATTAACAAAAGTACTTACTTTTAAACTTCCCAACTTTGAAGTATCGGCAAAAAGAAATATGTCTGGATCACTTTCTGCTTTCTTTTTTGTTTCTGCATAAATTTTCTCCGCTTCAGGATCGTCTTTAGCTAAAATTAAACCTACCATAGCCAATTGTAGATCGGGTATTTTTTTCTTAGCTATTTTATAAGCTTCTATAACACCCAAAGGATCCTTCCATGGGTCAAATCTGGAAACTTGAGTGATTAAGGGTTTATCTGGATTAACTCCGAAGGTTCTAATGATATCATTAGCTTTATCAATGGGTAATGGTTTGTTCTTTGGATTAAGTATATCTATTGCTGGCTGAATAATTTTTGCTTTATTTTTAATTTCACCATGTACAAAATCATTAGAACTAAAAATTACTTTATCGTAACATTCCAAAAAACTAGCTACGAACTTCCATACTTCCATATTCGGAGAAGTTAAATCAATATGTATTCTAGAAATAGCAGGATAAAAATCAGGTAAAAACATAATAACTCCGGCTGGCTGAGGATCATGTATAACCCAAACATCTGGCTTCATATCTCCCATTAATTCTGCAGTCTTAGCCATATGAAGAATATATTTCTTCCTATCTGCAAAAGAGAATTTATAGCTTTTGCCTTGAAGGGCATTGTGTATTTCTTTAGTTATCTTAAAGAAACTGTTTCTAGCAGGAATAGTATACCATTCAGCATTCAAACCTACCCCCCTCATTAAAGGAACCAAACTTTTTAATATTTCAGCTACACCTCCACCTCTCGGAGTAGCATTAACATGAAATACTTTCAGCCCCTTGAGTTGTTTACTTAAAATCCTTATTTCTTTTAATATTTTTAAAGAAACTAAATTTTTATATTTATCAAGCTTTTCGCTATTTGTTTCTACTAAAGGTAGCATATTGTTTATTCAAATAATTATTAGCTTTTTGAAGAATATCCTTACCGTTCTGGAAAGTCAATAATTCCAGCGCTTCCTTAAACGGCAACCACTTAAATCCTTTGTGTTCAAAAGAAAGAGTAATCTTTTTAGTCTTTGTTTCCGCTAAAAAGAAAACTACTGTTTTAAAAATTGTCTGACCTTTAAATTTAAAGAAATATTTTATTTCTTCTTTGAACCCTTCCAAAATACTTATATCATCCAATCCTGTTTCTTCTTTTGCTTCTCTTTTAGCGGCAATAATTTCATTCTCTCCTTTTTCAATATGACCTTTAGAAAAATCCCAAAAAGGATTTTTTCTTCTGAGTCCTGATTGATAATGTAAAAGGAGATATTGAATTCCTCTCTCCTTTTTCCTAAAAATTACTGCTCCAGCTGATTTTTCTGTCGGCATATTTTAACGGAAATAAGTTAATAGTTTTTTAAGTGGATTTGTATTAATAATATCTTTCTTTTCCGCCCATCCTCTTCTAGCTTGAGATATTCCTAATTCCATATATTTTAAATTTTCTTTTTGATGAGCATCTGTATTTATTATCATTTTAACCCTAGCTTCTTTTGCCTTTTTTATATTTTGGTCATTTAAGTCCATTCTTTCCATGGAAGCGTTTATCTCTAGAGCAACATCGTACTCTTTGGCTACTTTAAGTATTTTATCAAAATCGCATTGATATTCATCCCTTCTTTTCAATATCCTGCCTGTCGGATGGGAAAGTATATCAACATTAGGATTTTTCATCGCTCTAGTTATCCTTTCTGTCATCTCTTTTTGAGGCATTTTAAGATTAGAATGGACTCCGGCTATAACATAATCTAATCTCTTCAGACTCTCGTCTTTTATATCAACTGATCCATTGTTCAAAATATTAACTTCTGCTCCTTTTAAAATTTTAAAGTTTTTTTGTTTTTTGTTTAATTTATCAATCTCTTTATTCCTCTTTTCTAATTGCTTTTCGTCCAACCCATTCTCTATTCTTAAAAACTTTGTATGGTCTGAAATACCTATATATTCATACCCCATACTTTTTGCAGCCTTAACCATTTCTACTATTGAATCTTCTCCTCCATCCCAATTGGAGTGACAGTGTAAATCTCCCTTTATGTCGTTATATCCTATTAATTTGGGCAACTTCTTTTTACCAGCTGCTTCTATCTCGCCCCTGTCTTCTCTTAACTCAGGTTC
Source organism: bacterium (assembly GCA_043817685.1). Taxonomy (GTDB): domain Bacteria; phylum Patescibacteriota; class Minisyncoccia; order Minisyncoccales; family RBG-13-42-11; genus JBAZFF01. Next base: position 18,193 of record JBDRGQ010000006.1, read on the forward strand.
TATCCAATCTAATCCCAAAGCTTTGTATATCCCAGATTCTGACCAACCAGCTATCATTTTAGACCCTTTGAACAATCCATATTCTGAAAGCTTTAACCCTTTTTGAATGGCTATTCTTCTGGTAGCTATATTATGTTCTTTTGAGCCTGTAAAATACTGGAGAGCCGAACCATAGCTTTTTTTTCTCAAAACCCTTAAATCAACATCAAACCCCTGTTTAACCCTAATAGAAGATTTGGTTTGTCCTTTCCCCCAAACCTTTACTATTTCTGGGAAAGAAAGGAAAAATTCCATAATCTTTTTGGGATTCTTTGTAGTTACTAAAATATCAACATCTCCTATAGTATCTTTTCTTCTCCTAACAGATCCTGCCGGACTAATTTGTTCTATTTCTTTTAACGATTCCAATTTTTTAATTATACGATTCACTTCTGGCAATATTTCTCCCAAAAGAAACCTACCCTTGCTTCTTTTTAAAAATTCTATTCCTTCTAAGATATTCTTTTCTGTTTTTTCTCCAAAACCAAATAGGGGAGCAATTTTGTGGGCCTTTGCTGCCTTTTCTAAAGTTTTTAAATCTCTAACTCTCAACTCACGAAAAAGGATTTTAGCTTTTTTAGAACCCATTCCTTCAACGCTAATCAGTTCTCCTAAATTTAAAGGAAGTCTTTTTTTAAACTCTTGATAATATTTTATCTTCCCGGTTTTTAAATATTCTTCTATCAATTCAGCAATATTTTTTCCAATGCCTTCAAGCGCTATTAAGCCTTTTATTCCGTTTCTATCATAAACATCTTGAATATCCTCTTCTGACCCTTCCAAAGCCATAGCCGCCTTTTGATAAGCATAAGGCTTAAATAGTACTTCATCCATTTTCAGATATTCTGCAATCTCATAAAATATTTTAGCTAATACCTGATTATTCATATTAACCCTTTGGTAAATGTGGCTCTTGCAAGGCTTTTGCTTCAGGGGCTCTAGCAGTCTTTTTATCTCTTGGAGATATTTCCCAAAGAATTATAAACAATAGCAAAGAAGAAAGTAGAATAAATATACCCATCACAATAAATAATGGGCCAAAACCAAACTTTGATACAAACAACCCACCAAGGGCTCCGGATATTCCAGCTCCTAAACCAATTGCAGTACTTCTTGCTGCCCACTCAAAAGCTTCTTTCCCCTTATCAATATGTCTAGTGAATATTGCTGTCCAAGCAGGTATGTTCATTGCCATGCCAATAGAATAGAAAGCTTGAATTAAATAAATATGCCAAGGCAAAGAACTAAATATATAAGCAAAAACTGACAAAGCAGCTATTATATTTCCTAATATAACAAATATTATATCATCTCTCTCTCCGTGGTTCTTATCTAAATAATTACCTATGGGTATTTGTAGCAAAGACTTAACGCCCCAATAAATAGCCATAGCGAAACCGGCTACTTTGGCTGCTTCTGCTGGATCGCCAAGAGTTATTCTTTCATTAATAAAAATAGCGAATATTGGAGCAATAAATCCAAAACCGGTTAACAAAAGAACGTCTGAAAGAGTTAATACCTTTATTATTTTATTAATAGATTTAAACATTTATTTAGTCTTCATCAGATAAACTTTCTATTTTGTTTAAAAGCTTATCTTTTATCAATATTATCCCGAATCTAAATAATAAGACTACCCCTATTAAAGAAACTACAAGTTCTACTACTCTTATTATCATAGTAAAGGCTGTTGCCGTAGAAATGCCCAACCCCAAAGAATTAAATGCGAATGATTGAATAGCTTCATGCGTCCCCAAAGCGGTAGGAATAGGAATCATAACGGCTAAATAGGAAAATCCTAAAACCGATAAAGCAGATAAAGCGGCAACGCTTTTCCCTAGGAAGGTTATCAAGAACCAAACTCTTATATACATAACACTAACTCTTAAAAAAGAAAGGGCCATGGACTTCCACATAGCTAGTTTGTTTCTTTTGAAAAAGTTAAATATTTCTTTTTCTATGTCTAATAAATTATTTTTCCTTTTTCTCAAAAAGATAGCTGCTATACTTTCTCTCTTATAGCACTTAACAAAGAAATATATCAGCAAAATAACAAAAAATACAAACAACCCACTAAAAATTATTACTAAATTATTAATAGGAAAATTATTAAAAAACAAAAAGATTATTCCCCCAAAAAAAATAACCACTAAATTAGCGGTCCATTCCAAAATTCTATCAATTATTACAGAAGCCATACCTTTTGACCAAGGAACATCATTTCTCTGTTTTAAGATATAAGTTCTAAGAACTTCTCCTCCCCAAACTAATATTGGAGCTAAGAACATAATGGAAAAACCCGCTAAAAAGGGACTTATCATCTTCTTTATAGAAAGATTAATCCCAACACCTTTTAGTATTTCCCTCCACCTCCATATTCCTACAGCCATTGTCATAAGAGTAAGACCAAGAATTATCAAACCATCTGTTCCTTGGAAAAGACTGAAGTCCCTCTTTAATTCTTCCCAACCGACCATTTTTATCACCCAAACAAATAGACCTATTCCTACTAAAAGAGATAAAATAAAAAGTAATAATTTTTTCATGATTTATTGATTATACTCAACTTTAATAAAAAACAAAATCCCACACTTAACGCACCTTTTCTTCAAGAAAAATCACTATTTCTGAATTAACTTCTGGAGAATCCCAAGAATAATCATGCCCCTTAGCTTTAAAAGCTTTAGCTATTGAGATATTATCTCCTTTAATATTAGAAATTAACCAATCAAATGGTGCTTTTACGGCTGCAAAGAATAAGGAGCCAATTTCTCCATTGGACAATGTATCTCTTCCATTGTTATCTAACTGTAAAATATTTTTATCTTCTACTTTCTTTGCCCAAAACGGAGTTCCAACAGCTATTGCATACAAAGAATCTTTTATATTTTCTGAAATTCTTTTATATGTTTCATTCACAAAAGCGGCTCCATTAGAAAGACCAGTAAGTATTATTTTCTTATCAGGAAACTGTTTAACTAATTCTTCTAACTCTGCTGCAAATTTCTCTGAGGAAAAAGCATATCTAGAAAAAAAATCTTTTGTTCCAGATAATTTGCCCGACAAACCCTCTTCGGTCCTCATGTAGGGGATAATAACGGTTTTATATCCCCGTTCATTTAAATTATTCTGGATTCCCTGAACTATAGGAAGAAAATCATCCGCCTCTGACATCGGAACATCTCCCCACCCTCCTGGATTAAAAATAATAATAAAATCATTCTCAGAAACATCTTTTAGAACCTCCTGAGATTGAAGATTGGATGGAATTGTTATCGGAACGACCACTAAAAGAAATCCTATAAGGATAATTGTAAAAATAAAAAGTTTTTTTATTTTTTGCATTTCTTACAAAATTCTTTTTCTAGTATTTGCATAAATTCAATTAAAACCGGGTCGTCTAAAACTTCTTTAGCTCTTCTTATCCATAAATCATGCTGAATTTTCCCGTGTTTTTTCCAATAAACTAGCCCTTGAAAAAGATTTATGGTTTTATCGGCTTGCTTAACAAATCTTCCTTCTCTGCTATGTCCATTTTCATAATCCATCCAAAGATTTTTTATTTCTTTTTTGAGATCTATGGGTAATTTTGCGGTAAGTTTTTCAATTGCGTTTTTCTCTAATTTTTGTTTTAGTTTCTCCAATCTTTTTCTTTGTGCATTAGTAGGACGGGCCGGCTTAGGAATAGAATTCATTATTTCTTTAAGGGAAATCCTTCCTTTTTCTTTTAAATTAGCGGCGTCATAAGAAGTAAAATCAGGAGAATATATTTCGCATAGATCATGAATAAGAGCCATTTTAAGAGCCTTTTCCATGTTAAGTCTTTTCTTTCTCCCTAATATCCAAACCAACATAGTAAGATGCAAAATGTGTTCTGCAGTTGTTTCTGCATTTTTTATCTTATGTATAACCCAACCTCTCCTTTTTTTACCTTTTAATTTTTCTATTTCTAATAAGAAATTAAGTAAACTTTTCATGCCTTTATTTAAATTTAACACATTGTTTCTAACTTAAAAAGAGGAGTTTCCTCCTCTTCTTAGGTTTTATTAAAATTTTTAGGAAAGATTATATTTTATCTTTTTAATCTTATAAGTTGTCTTTATGGGTGAAGAAACGATTACTGCCTCTCCTGCCTGATGTCCCAATAAAGCTTTACCGACAGGAGATTCGTCAGAAATTTTACCTACAGCGGGATTAGCCTCTAAAGATCCCACTAAAGTAAATTCATCCTTTTGGCCATGTACATCTACTAATATTGTAGCCCCCAAGCCAATCTTTTTCTTTTCTTCTCCTTTGGGTGATTTAATCAATGTTGCATTCTTAAGTATATTGTCTATCTCAGATATTCTTGATTCTAAAAAGCTTATATCTTCCTGAAAGGCGAGGTATTCCGGGTTTGGGTCTTCAGACTCCAAAACCTTTGGAGATTCTTCTCCTTTTATCTTGGCTAATTTCAACTCAACTAAATCTTTACATTCTCTTTCCAATTTCTTAAGTCCTTCTTTAGTTAGATAAAACTTTTTTTCTTCTATCATGCTTTTTAAAGCCCCCTTTTTAGGTAGGGGGCTAAATAATTTCTTATAGATTTTATTTAACTCCCTTTTAGCCAAACATTTTGCCAAAACCTAAAACAATAATTGAATAAGTCAATTTTGCTGTTAAGGATTGTCTGTTTAATTCTTGTATGTTTAGCTTTTCCATGACTATAGGTTCTATCACCATAGTCCATTATAAGTCTCCAAAAAATCCTGTCAACTCCAAAAGCAACGTTGATAAAAAGTCTATTTTTTTGTATAGTATAGCTGTTTAAGTATTACGGTGAGCGTAGTGTAGTGGCCCAGCACAAGAGTTTGTGGAACTCTTAGGGGGAGTTCGAATCTCCTCGCTCACCCATTTAAAAAGGTAAAGTTTTCCGTCTTAAAGCCAGTAATTTGTCGACGAGGACAATGCGGGTTTTTGAGTTCCTTCCTGATATCCACATAGCCTCTCTAAATTCCCTTCCAGTAATTAAAAAGGCTTCTTCTGGCACTAATTAATTTGAAAGAAGCCTCTTTTTTAGAATAATGTTTTCTGGTTTGTAGAAGTTTTCTTTTCTCCCTCTGAAAAAACGCTTATTTTCCCGTAAACACCGTCGTACCCGGGAGATTTTACAACCTTACCTTCTCTAACCTTAATTATTCCTTCTGCTATTTCCGGACTGGTAATTGATTTTAAAACGCTTTCTTGGGATTCTAACAAAACTTCAAATTCTGAACCAATACTGCTAATTAAATTATCGTATTCTTTTCCTACTTCTTTTGAAGCTGTCCCAACCCCTATGACATCTGCTATTATTTCATTCAAAGGCACTAAACTTTTGAATGGAATACGATCTGGAGGGATAAAACCTTCCTCTCTATCAGCCAATTCTTCCACTCTGTTTAAAACTCCTATTGTCAAGGGTTTCCCGCAAACTGGACAAAGCCCTCCATATTTTTTAGTTTCTTTAGGGGACAATCTGACTTCACAATTCCTGTGTCCGTCAAAATGATACTTTCCTTCTTCCGGATAAAATTCTATAGTGTATAGAAACTTTTTAGAATCTTTTGTTTTTAAAGCTTCTGTGATGGCTTGGTAGCTTAATTCTGTATTAAAAACATTTGCTTCCCTGCCTATTTTTTGAGGGGAGTGACTATCGCTGTTTGAAATAAGGGTTATTCTGTCCAAAAAAGATAATCTCCAATTCATGGCCGGATCGCTGGACAACCCGGTTTCCATAGCATAAATATCTTTAGAATATTCTTCAAAACATTCTTTTATAGAGTCAAACCCTGATTTAGACCCAAAGAGAGCAAACCAAGGGGTCCAAATATGGGCAGGAATAACCATGCAACTTGGGTCAGACTCAAGAACAATCTTGGCTAATTCTTTTGCGTCCAATCCCAAGATAGGCCTGCCGTCTGATTTTAAATTGCCAATCCAACCTAATTGAACATTTATTTTTTCTACTGCCTCAAAAGAAGGAGCAAAAACTATTATATGTATTTTTCTAACTTTATTATTCTTAGAATAAATGCAACTTATTTCAGCAGTTAAAAGGAAACGTGTTTCTTGATCGTCCTTTTTTAATTTAAACAATCCAGATTCCGCTGGTTCTAGCTTATCTTTTAAATTAGCTAACCATTCAGGATGAGTAAAATCTCCGGTTCCCATAACCTTTATTCCTTTTATTTTTGCCCATTTGTCCAAGTTTTCTAAGTCCATGTCTTTGGACGTGGCTCTGGAATATTTAGAATGTATATGAAAATCTGCTACAAACTTCATAAAATAAATTGAAGGGCTGCTCCCAAGATTAAGAATACCGCACACAAGAAAAGTACTATTTTAGGAACGGTTATCGCATACTCCGGCTGATGATTTCCCAGCTCTTTTGCTTTTTTAAATAATAAAATAATTATTACACCCTCTACGACACCGATTAGTGTCCCCAAAAACCCTATAACTTCAATAAATCCTCTCAGCCCTATTAAAAACAAGGCTATTGGCAAAAATGTTACTAGTGAATTGGCTAATAATTTTGGCATTTTCTGATCGTAAACCAAATTATTCTTCAGACAAAGGGCAATTATTAAAAAAGAATCTGCCAAGGTGATAAAAGCGGCTAAAGAACCAATAAAAATTATCTCTGGACCCAAGAAAGGAATTAGTCCCTGAAAAACATCTACGGAAGTATCACTTCCGCTTATGCCCACAACAACAAAGGCGAAAAGAGCGTATAAAGAAATTATTATTGCAAAAGATAAAATAATAATTTTTTTGAGATTCTTTTTTTCTTCTGGCGTTTTTAAAACTGCTTCCGCTTCTGGAATCGCCGCAAATCCAGCCAAAGAAAACAATATTACCCCATAGGGAAGTAAAATATTGGGAATTTCAACTAAAGAAAAATTATGAAGCTGTATTTTAGGAAATCCTAAAATAAAGATAACGAAAATAATAATAAAAAAAACTACATTTGTAAAAATTTCTACCGGAGCTATTATCTTTACCCCTCTAAAAATAAAAGGGATTAATATCAAACCGAAGAATAAGCTGCAATAAAAAGGATCAACCGATATTTTAAAAGACAGCAGGATGCTTAAGAATTTTCCTCCCAAAATAATATAAGCCAATAGAGCTCCTGTCAACCCTACAAAAACAGAAAAAGTAGTAAGTCTCCCATAATTTTTCCCTAAATATTTTCTGGCTAAGCCTGCCAATCTGCAATTTTCTTTCGTTCTTAAAAATATTTCTCCAAAAAATAAATTAAGAAGAAGCATTACCCCTCCCAAAACTAAAAAATAAAAAATAGCGAGGGCAGCTCCGCTTTTAGAAACAACATAAGGAATGCCAAAAATTCCCGCTCCTACTGTGCTTCCTATAAAAATAAATAAAGCGAAAACACTGTTTTTATTAAACCCTAACATTTTTCTAGTTCAGTATTTTAAATTATTTACTCTAAATATACTTTGTATCCATCTCTAACCTTTTCTTTCACTTTCATTCCAACCTCGTCTCCTTTTTTGGCTTGTTCTATCTTCTTATGATCCACTTCCATGGAATCTACTTTTTGATCAAAGTCGGTGTTTTCCCCGCCTATTATCCTTATAGTCTCCCCGATTTTCAGCTTATCAGACAGAGAAATAACAGCCACTCCGATATGATCAAAATAATGAATAATTTTTCCTATTTCTTTTAATTTTTTATCTGCCATATTAAAAGCTTTGTTTTAAAGACGACCTTTTTCTTTTTTTATTAATTTTATTAATTGTTTAACCAATTCCTTAGGCTCTGTGGAAAAAACCATATTCATTTTCCCTCTGAAAGGACGCTTAACTATCTGTTTTATTTCATCTGCTATTCCGCCAGATCCAAGCATAATACCTATCGGTTTTTCATCTTCAAAAGCAATGGTAAATTCGTTCAAAGTTCCCATTCTTCCGCATATAATTATTACTCCGTCTGCCGCTCTGGTCATTAATAAGTTTCTACCAGCATATCCAAATCCAGTATAAATTATAACGTCAAAGGCATCATGAGGAAGCCTGTATTTTTTTACATGAGCTATTTCTGTTGCCGCAGGAGAAAATCCTATAGATATTCCTTTAGCTGCTTTAACCCCAATAGCTGCATAATGAGGTATGCCAGTAGTAGCTCCCGTAATCAAGATGCATCCCTGACGGACTATCTCTTTTCCAATTTCTTTAGCTAACTTTATTGCTGTCTTTGAACAAACATGAGCTTCTGCCGCTCCGGCTACTGCTATTTTGAATTTATTTTTATATGCCATATATCTTAATTTTAACACATATTTCCAACTAAAAAAGAGGCTTTTGGCCTCTGCTTTAGTGAGGAGGAAATAATTCCCAAAAAACTCGACTAAGTACCTAAGTCCAGTTGGACATTAACTAGGCGGCCGCTGTGGTCTCCTTTTTTAAAAATTATCTGTCCATTGGGTATAAAACCCGCACCTCCTCGCTTAGTATTTTAGCCAGAAAAAAATCTCCTGTCAATCCTACAAAGAGTCTTCGGCAATGACTAAAATATTACTTTCCTTGCTCTTCAGCCGACCTACCATTTTCACATCCATAATTTTAAATCCAGCTTCCTTAATAAGCTTTATTAATTCTTTCTTTGAAAAATTATGAACATATCTTAATAATTTCTTTCCCCAAGGAATAAATGTATCTCCTTTATCAATCTTTTTGCCGCAAAATATTTTTAGAAATAAGAATCTAAAAAAAAGTTTAATGTTTTTGAAAATATTAAAATTCCATACACTTAGAATCAATATTCCTTCTGGCTTTAAAACCCTTCTGATTTCTTTTAAAAACTTTAATCTTAACTCTTTTGAAGGAATATGGTGCAATACGGCTATGCTAAAAACCTTATCGAAAAAATCGGCAGGAAATGGTAAGTTTAAAGCATCCGCCACTTGGAATTTGAATTGAGGATATCTTTTTTTGGCTATTTCTATAAGTTTTTCTGAAAAATCAACTCCATAGTAATCTAAGGTTTTATCCTGGAATAGTTCATATAGTCTGCCGTTACCGCATCCTAAATCTAAAACTTTCTCGTTATCATTCACATATTTAGAAATAAATCCCATTTCCTTCCAAAACTTATTTCTGGTTCTGGAAAAGTCCTGGGAAATAAGATTGTAATTTTCCTTAGTTTCCTCTAATATTTTTTTAGCGTATTCTATATCCATATGAATATATCTGAAGCGATAATTAAAGAATTGACTGAAAGGAGTTCTAAAAACCCAGAAGATTTGAATAAGGTAAAGAGATTTATATCTAAAAAATATAAAGCTCCTTGTCCTACAAATATGTCTCTTCTTAAGAATTACCATGAATTGGTAAAAAAAAGAAAGATTAAAAAAAACTTCAGAATACAATTACTATTAAGAACCAGGCCAATCAGATCTTTATCTGGTATTGTTAATATTTCTGTGTTAACCAAATCATATGATTGCCCTGGGAAATGCATCTTCTGTCCAACGGAAAAAAACTTACCTAAAAGCTATCTTTCTGGAGAACCGGCGGTAGAAAGAGCTAAAAAACTAAATTTTGATCCATATTTACAAGTCGAAAAAAGAATAGAGATGTTAAAGAACGAAGGGCACCCGACCGACAAGATAGAATTAAGAACAATTGGAGGAACATGGAGCTATTATCCTAAAACATACAGAAATTGGTTTATAAAAAGATGTTTTGAAGCCTGCAACGAAAAGAAAAGCAAAAATTTAAAAGAAGCTCAGAAAGTAAATGAAACAGCAAAACACAGAATAGTGGGGTTCTCCATTGAAACCAGACCAGATTTTATAAACAAAAAAGAGCTAAATCATTTAAGAGAGTTGGGGATAACAATGGTGGAATTGGGGATCCAATCAATATACGACGATGTTTTAGAACTAAACTTGAGAAGACACAATAGAAAAACAATAATTTCAGCGACTAAACTGTTAAAAGATTATGGATTTAAAATTCTTTATCAAATAATGCCAAACTTAGCTGGTTCTGTTTTGAAAAGGGACAAAGAAATGTTCAAAGAATTATTTGCCAATCAAGACTTTCAGCCAGATTTCCTGAAAATATATCCTTGCGCTCTAATTAAAGGAACTGCTTTGTATAAGTTATGGAAAAATAAAAAATACAGACCTTATGGGAAAAAACAATTAATATCTCTGGTAAAAGATATCAAGAAAATAATTCCTCCATACGTAAGGATACAAAGGATAGCCAGAGATATTCCTGCTCATAGTATCGTTTCAGGCCCTGCCAGAATAACAAATCTGAGACAAATTCTGACAAACAGCATGAAAAAAGAAAATTGGAAGTGCGAATGTATAAGATGCAGAGAGGTAAGGGAAAAATATAATCCAAAAGAAAAACTTTATCTTTTTAGAAGTAACTATAAAGCCTCGAAGGGCAATGAAATCTTTTTAACTTTTGAGAATAAAGAAAAAGATAAATTATACAGTCTTTTGAGGCTAAGAATGACTGATAAAAATGAAGCTCTTATAAGGGAAGTGCATACATTTGGCCAACTCCAATCGATAGCTTTTAAAAAAGAAAATTCCCCTCAACACAAAGGATTAGGTAAAAAATTGATAAAAGAAGCTGAAAAAATAGCCAAGAAAGAATATAAGGCAAGAAAAATAACCGTTATCTCTGGAGTGGGAGTAAGAGGATATTATAAAAAACTAGGATATAGATTAAAAGATACCTATATGGTAAAAAATCTATCCTAATTTAGCTTTCAACCTCTGCCTAGCTAAAACCTTCTCTTTGTTGGTAGCTTTGCTCATCTCAATTCCTTTTTCTAGAATATCTATAGTTTTATCCAACTCTTCTTGTTTCGGGAAGAAAGGAGTTCCATCTTTTCCTCCATGGGCGAATGAATATCTAGCCGGATCATTATAAGAAGGTTTAGCTCCATAGATTAATTCTGAAACCAGAGACAATGCTCTTATTGTTCTGGGGCCTATCCTTTTTAAAGACACTAGCTGTTCAAAGTTTTGGGGATTTTGGTCTTTGGCAAATAAAATTGTTTTTTCTAATCTTTTTAAATTAAATTTCTCATTCACTACAGGATGCCAATAAAACTCTCTATTATGCAACTTCATTTCAGTAAGATTTTTTGATTTCTTCGTTTGAATTAAACCAATATCTCTTATGAACTTGTTTGGTTCTTCCTTAACCAATTTTGTAGATATATCTCTATTTTCTCCACTAACTTTATCTGTTAAGTTCAAGGGTTTAACTTTTAACCCAGAAATAATACCAGCATGTGGTTCTTCTACAAAATTCTTTACTCCAGAAGATAGCCAGTGATAACGACGGGCAGTCTGGTTATTGGTATTCATCCCTTGTTGGATAACTGCCCATTCTCCTGATTTTGTAAATAGAAAATTGTGCTGGTATATTTGGTAATTATCTTGGATCAGGGAAGAGTCTGTTTTGGCAGCCATTTTGGAGGCATAGATAAGTTGTGGAGCAAAAGAAAAACCCCGGGAAATGCCATAAGCTTCTATTTCTTTTGGAGTATTTCTAGAAACTCTTTTCCCGCCACAAACATACACGCCCAAATGATCTTGAATTTCAAAAATACCTTCTTTCAAAGCTCCGAGGGTAACCACGGTTAAACCAGAACTATTCCAATCAAATCCTAAAACACATCCCAAACTTTGGAACCAAATAGGATCAGAAAGCCTTTTTAAGAACTCTTCTGGCCCATATTCTTCTACAATAGCCATAGCAATGCCTCTGCCCAATCTCTTCATCCTTTCAAATAGCCAGCTAGGACAACGGCCATAATCTAATGGTACTGTTGCTACACCTGTTTTCATACTTTAATTTTAACAAAAACAGCCGCCTTGAGCGACTGTTTGAAATTATTGAATAAATCTATTTAATTTTCCTAAATAACTCTGCCAATCTTATAAGATATCTGACTCCAGTTCCGGTAGCTCCTTTGGACAATCCTTGACCTTCTATTGATGTCATTGTTGGAGCAATATCTAAATGGACCCAAGGAATATTATCAACAAAATTCTTAAGAAACATTGCTGCTGTTATTGCCCCTCCGTATTTAGTCTTGCTAGAGTTTGATATGTCACCAACTGTTCCCTTAATATCTTCTTCGTACTCTTCCCAACAAGGTAATGGCCAGGCGTAATCTCCAGATTCTTCTCCAATTTGACGAAATGTATTTTCCATTTTTTCTGAATTAGTTACTAAACAAATAGCTCTTTGTCCTAAAGCGGCCATAGCGGACCCCGTAAGAGTAGCTATGTCTACCATCATTTTTGGTTTAAAATTCTTTTCGGCATAAGCTAAAGCGTCAGCCATAATAACTCTCCCTTCCGCATCTGTATGAGAAATTTCTATTGTCTTTCCATTATAAGATTTAATAATATCGCCCGGTCTGAGAGCGCGGTCAGAAGGCATATTCTCTACCGCCGGAATTAAAGAAATAATATTCAGTGGTAATTTAAGTTTACCGATAGCCATTATTGCCCCCAGAACAGCAGCCCCTCCAGACATGTCTAAATACATTTCCTGCATTAAGGCATCAGGAGGCTTAATATTTAGCCCTCCTGTATCAAAAGTTACTCCTTTGCCGATAAAGGCTAAGTCTATTTTTTTATTATTTTTATTCCCAAAATATTTTAGAATAATAAGTCTTGGTTTTTGAAAGCTTCCTTGGGAAATTCCTAAAATGCCTTCCATTTTTAATTTTTTCATTTTATTTTCGTCAAAAACTTCTGTCTTTATGCCCTTAATCTTTCTAACCATGCTAACAGATATCTCTGCTAGTTTTTTAGGTGTCATTTCCCCTCCAGGAATATTAGATATATCCCTAACAAAGTTTATTATTCTTCCAGTCATTTCTCCTTTTAAAAATTCTTTTTGATATTTTCTTTTATCTACCCAAACTATTTCAATTAATTTTATCTTTGGCCACCCATTTTTAGGGGTTGATTTATACTTATTAAATTCATAATCTGCCATTAAACTATTTTCTACCACTTGTCTGGAAATTAAAGATATGTCTGATTTTTGAGGAATAATTTTATCTAATAATAAAACTGCTTTTTCAATTTTGTTTTCTTTTAAATATCTGACAATTTTTCTTATTGTTAAAAAGAATTTTCTTTGATTCCATTTTTTCTTGTCTCCAAGATTTAAAAATATAAATTCTCCTTTTTCAAAATTAAAAAATCTGAACTCTCCTTCTTGGATAGACTTAATATATTGAGAAAATTTCTTTATTTCCGTGGCTATTTGGTTATTTCCAACCTCAATTTCCCCTGTAGAAAAAAAGGGGATTACTAAAGAATTATTCTTTTTAATCTTTAGTTTTTGTATTTCCGCTAACTTTATTATCATCTTGATTTAAAACCTTAATATACAGTTTATTTATTTTATCTTTTTGTTCTTTAATATTAAAGACATCTCGGCGAATGCGAGCTTTTTCCGTGCGTATATGTTTTCTGATTGAATTAGGCATTTTGGTCTTCATCTCTATGTTTATTCTTAACAATATCTTATAATTATAGCGGAAAAAATAGGTTTTGTCCAGAGGTTTTTATAATTTATCGAAATAAAAAAGAGTCGCTTTTTACGTGCGACTCATCGACGAGCGTCTCGCCCTTTTTCTTTCTCTTCTGAGAAGCCACCAATGCTTATTACGTTTTGATTCTCTCTGTGCCTCCGATTCCTTTTCTTTTTCCTTTTTTTCAAACTCTTCAAACCAATTAAGTGGTTTTTCCGTTTTCTCCTCTTTGATGGCAAAAACGACTGGAAAAATAATCTCCTCCGGCGGTTTCCAGCATGGAGCACCGCAGTCCAAACAGATACCATCTGGTTGGGGTTTCTTTAGATCTAGAAAGATTCTGATACAAGATTTTGTTTTCTCAATAGAGTTTGAACCGCATCTCAGACACTTTAACTCATCTTTTGCCATAGTAGACTCCCTTTTTTTATTATCAGTTATAAAAGAAACTAATTCCCCTTTTCGCAATTTATAATTACAGATTATTTAACTTAGCATATTCTTCTCTAGCCACTTGTCTATCATCCCAAGGAATTTTCTTTCCTTTGGCCTCCATAATCCATGGCTCACACCCTTTGCCAGTAATAATAACTATATCCCCTTGTTTGGCTATTTGCAAGGCTTCTTTTATAGCCTTTCTCCTGTCTAGTATTTTTTTTGCTTTTCTTTCCATTCCCTTAGCCACCTGATTTATTATTTCCATTGGATCTTCATCATAGGGATCTTCATTAGTAATTATTATCTCTTGGCAATGTTTAGAAGCTATTTCGCCAAGTATGGGTCTTCTCCACTTATCCCTTCCACCTCCGCAAGAACCAAAGACAGCAATTATCTTAGAAGGGGAGAAAGTTTCTTTGATGGTTTTATAAAGCTGTTCTAGGGCATCTGGTGTTACGGCATAATCAACAATAACCTTGAAAGGAGAGGAAATAACTTCTTCCATCCTTCCAGGGATTCCTTTAGATTTTTCTAAAGCTTTCTGGCAAACTTCTAAGCTTATCCCTTGGGACAATCCCACACATATTGCAGATAGGGCATTATAAATATTGAACCTTCCGATTAAGGGAAGTTTAAAATTAGTATTTTTAGTATTGATATCTCCTTTTTCCCATCCATATGTATATTTTTTATTCGCATTAAAACTTAAGAAATAATCTGAATTCTTGTCGTCAATATTAACAATATGGACTTTCTTTGTAGAAGAAAATAGTTTCCCTTTGGCTTTTTTATAGTTTTCGAACCCACCGTGAGATTCAATGTGTTCTGGGCTTAAATTGGTGATAACGGCTACTTCAAAATTAATAAATTTGTGGCGATATTGTTTTATTCCTTCAGAAGAAATCTCCAAAACTGCATATTTACACCCTGTTTTTATTCCGTCTTTTAAGAATTTTTGGATTTTAAATCTGCCTGGCATTGTCATTTTTAAAGTATTTTCTTTTTCCTTATCTCCTATTTTAAATCTGACTGAAGACAAAGAAGCTACTTTAAACCCTGCTTCTTCCAAAATATTAGCAGTTAAATTAACAACGGTGGTTTTTCCGTTGGTCCCAGTTACTCCGATAACTTTAAGTTGTCTGGAAGGAAAGCGATAGAAAAACGCTCCCAAAAAAGCCAAACCGAAATGATACCAGCTTAACAGAAACAGAGGAATAATTTTCTTAATTAATTCTTTCATCCTTTTTTAATATTATATTATTTTAAAAGAAAAAAAAAGTGCGGTGATAATCATTAATATAAACACCTTGAAAAAAGACGTAGTTTAAGCCAAAATTAACTGTATGTTTAAATTAAAATCTTCCTACAAAGCTACAGGAGATCAACCTAAAGCCATAAAAAAATTAAGCAAAAATATTAAGTCTGGAGCTAAAAATCAGGTGCTTTTGGGAGTTACTGGATCTGGAAAAACCTTTACCATGGCAAAAGTTATAGAAAAAACCCAGAAACCAGTATTAATAATATCTCACAATAAAACTCTGGCCGCCCAGCTCTATCAAGAGTTTAAAGAATTCTTCCCTAAAAATGGAGTCCATTATTTTGTTTCCTATTATGATTATTACCAACCAGAAGCCTATGTCCCCCAAACAGATACTTATATTGAAAAAGATGCAAAAATAAACGAAGAAATAGACAAATTAAGACATGCCACTACCCAAGATTTATTAAGCAGGAAAGACGTTATTGTTGTTGCTTCTGTTTCTTGTATTTACAACATTGGCTCCCCGAATAACTATCAAAAGGTTTCTTTTGAAATATCTCCAAATAAGAAAATAAAAAGGAATGAATTCTTAAAAAGGTTAACCTCTCTCCAATACCAAAGAAACGACATAGATTTCAAACCAGGAACATACAGAGTAAGGGGAAATAATATTGATATCTTTTTAGTCACAGGAAAAGAAATAGTGAAAGTTGAATTTTCCGGAGACAAAATAACATCTATTTCTATTTCCAAAGACAGCTTAAACCCAAAATACAATCTCTGGAACCAAAAATACCATATTTATCCTGCCCATTTTTGGGTAGCCCCGGAAGAAAAATTAGATATTTCTATTGAAAATATAAAAACAGAACTCCAGGCCCAATTAAAAAAGCTTAAAAAAGACAACAAATTAGTAGAAGCTCAAAGATTAGAAAGAAAAACTAATTATGATTTAGAAATGATAAAAGAAACAGGATATTGCCATGGAATAGAAAACTATTCTAGACACATAGAATTCAGAAAGCCAGGTCAAGCTCCCTATACTTTGTTGGAATATTTTTCAAAGAACTTTCTTGTTTTTATAGACGAATCCCACATAACTCTTTCTCAAATAAGAGCTATGTCTAATCAAGATAAAGCCAGAAAAAAAAGTTTAATAGAATACGGATTCAGACTTCCTTCTGCCATAGACAACAGACCTTTAACCTTTGAAGAGTTTGAAGAAAGAACACCGCAAACAATATATGTTTCTGCTACCCCCAATGAATATGAAAAAGAAAAATCAGGTAAAAACAATATTGCAGAACAGATAATAAGACCTACTGGATTAATAGAACCGTCCATTGAGATAAGGTCAACAAAAAACCAAGTGGAAGATTTAATAAAAGAGATTAAAGAAAGAGTAAAGAAAAAACAAAAGATACTAGCCCTAACTCTAACTAAAAGATTGGCCGAAGCTTTATCAGATTATCTCACAGAAAACGGAATAAAAACTAAATGGCTGCACTCAGAAGTAAAAACCATGGAGAGACCAATTATTCTCCAGGACTTAAGAGAAGGAAAATACGATGTTTTAGTCGGAATAAATCTTTTAAGAGAAGGGTTGGACTTGCCAGAAGTAGCTCTTGTGGCTATTCTAGACGCTGACAAAGAAGGTTTTTTAAGGTCTGAAACCACTTTAATACAAACAATGGGGCGAGCTTCTAGACACATAGAAGGACACGTAATTCTCTATGCGGACAAGATAACCAACTCCATGAAATCAGCCTTAAAAGAAATCAAAAGAAGAAGAACTTCCCAGGAAAAATATAATAAAGAACATAAAATAACCCCAAAAGCTATAATGAAGGCCATAAGGAAATGGCCGTTTGCTAAAAAAGAAGAAGTGTCTTCTGAATTTTCTGAAATACACGATAAAAAATTTTTAGAAAAAGAGATGAAGAAAGCTGCTGCAGATTTAAATTTTGAAAGGGCAGTGGAAATCAGGGACTTGATAAAAAGACTAAAATAAGCTATATATTAAGATATGCCGATAACAAGCTCAGCAAAAAAAGCTCTCAGGCAGAGCTTAAAAAGAAGAAAAAGAAATATCAAAAGAAAGGACAGTTTAAAAGATATCTTAAAAGAGATCAATGATTTGATCTCCGAGAAGAAGATAGACGAAGCTAAAAAAATACTTCCTAATATTTATAAGATTCTAGATAAAACAGCTAAAGTGGGAATTATTAAAAAGGGAAAAGTAGACAGAAAGAAATCTAGGATATCAAAAGCTATAGAAAGGGCTAAATCTCAGCGATAAGAATATCTAAAGCTGTTTCTGGCTTTAATTTACCTGTTTTAATAGACAAATCTACCTGGAATATTTTTTGGTAGATTTTTTTTAATTCTTGATAGGTAAATTTTTGGGCCGATTGATAACTCTTTTTGACAACGAATGGGTGAATCTTGGTTAATTTGGGAATAGAGTAATAGGGCTTTCCCTTTTCTATTAAATCTTTCACCAGCAAAAGATTTCTAAACTGAAAATTAATCATAGACAAAAGATAAAGAGGGGAATCCCCTTTATCCAGATGCTTATGGAGCAATATCAAAGCTGCTTTCCTATTTTTAGAGGCTATAGCATCTATAGTTTTAAAAATATCTGTTTCTATTTTTGGTTTTATCAATAGTTCGATATCTTTTACTTCTATTATTTTCTCTCTTTTAAAAGCAGCTAATTTTTTAATTTCATTGCTTAAGCTCCACAAATTCTCTTCGCAGTATTCCAAAAGCTTATCTAAAGCGTCTGGAGAAATAACTGCTTTAAACTTATTAAGTTCATCCTTAATCCATCTTTTCATTTTTTCTACAGACAAAATAGGAAATTCCTGGCATTTTGCATGTTTCTTCAAAAGTTTTAAAAGAGAGTCGTTCGCAGTCACTTTATCTTCTTCTAAAAATACGACTATATTTGAACTATCAATAAGTTTTTTATAATTCTTTGAAAACTTCTCTTTAAACTCTTTATTAGAAATAACATTTGTCACGACAATAAGTTTTTTCTCATTAAAAATAGAATTCTGCTGATCTTCGTTAGCTAAATCATTAAAATCTAAGTTATTACCATCCAGATATTTAAAATCTAAACCACTTTTGTGGCTTTTTTTATAACGTTCTATCATTTCTTTCACTTTTTCCCTAGAGCTATAGTTATCTGGCCCGTAAAGTAAAAAAATCATAGCTTATTTTTGGCATTTAGGACAAAAATGGGCGGATCTTCCTCCTATCTTTATTTTTTGTATTTTTTCTCCGCAAACGGGACACTCTTCTCCTTCTTTACGATAAACCTTTCTTGCTTTGTCGTAAAATCCTTTTTCTCCAGTAATTCTTCTAAAATCTGAAAAAGATTCTCCCCGAAGCTTTACTGCCAGAGAAAGAATTTTCTTAATTCCTAAATAAATATTTTTCTTTTCTTTTTCTGACAAATCTGGAATATTCTTTGTGGGTTTAATTTTTGCGGTAAAGAGTATTTCGTCTGAATATATATTACCTATACCAGCTATTACAGTTTGATCCAAAAGAACTTGTTTTATCTTTCCTTTTTTTCTTTCTAAGGCTTTTTTAAAGCTATTATAATTAAAGCTCTTTTCTAATGGTTCTGGTCCTAAGGATTTAAAATAAGCTGACTCTTTTAATTCTTTTTCATCCCAAAACTCTGCTTTAGCAAATTTTCTAAGATCAGACAAAGCTAACATTTTTCCATTATCCAACCAAAAAACTAAATGCAAGAATCTATTCATTGGATCTTCTGAAAAGGGTCCTTTTGCAACAGCTATCCATTTATTATTTCCTCTTTTCCATTTACTAAAAAGAAAGTGCCCAGTCATTTTTTGATGAACCAATAATACTTTTCCATCAGACAAATAAAAAAGAATATTTTTAGCTCTCCTTATTATGTTCTTTATTTTCTTTCCTTTTATTTCTTGCTTAAAAACATTAAAATCCTTTGGTTTTTTTACCATATTCTTATTGTCGGTCCATACATCAAGAAAACGAGCACCTATAATGCGTGCTCGTTTGTCTCTTAACTCT
The DNA here is from genome assembly GCA_043817685.1 of bacterium. Lineage (GTDB taxonomy): Bacteria > Patescibacteriota > Minisyncoccia > Minisyncoccales > RBG-13-42-11 > JBAZFF01. The sequence goes on from JBDRGQ010000006.1 coordinate 37,580, forward strand.
CTAACTATTGTTTCTACTTCTGGTAGTTCTGGCATTCTTTAATAATTTATTTACCTTCTTAAATTTTACCATAATTTTAAGTTCTCCCCAATCAACCCATTTTTCTCTTCTATCATATCAACAAATCTTTTTTTTAGAGTAAAGAATTCATATTTATCCAACATTTCCATAACCTTATTCTTATCATAAACTCCCCATTTGCACTCGTTAATATCAATATTTATTGGAGTTTTTACATTTATTTCGGCCAACTCTTTGGACAAAAATGCCATTTCTTTATTGTCTATCAATAATTGTTTTGTTCTGTCTGGAATTTTTTTTGTTTTATCAAGATTTTTATAAATATTTTCTAAAGTTCCAAAATCCAACAATAAATTAATGGCCATCTTCTCTCCTATCCCAGTGACTCCTGGGATATTATCAGATGGGTCTCCCCTTAAGCCCTTATAATCTATCAATTGTGCTGGCTTTAGCCCTCCAAATCTTTCTTTTACCAGTTTTTCATTATAAAGAACTATATCTTTTACTCCTTTTTTCAAAGCAAAAACTTTTGTTTTTTCGTTAACCAATTGTAAAGCATCCAAATCCCCACTAAGAATTATTGTTTCTATTTTAGAATCTTTTTTAGGAATAATTCTGGAAACAGTTCCGATAATATCGTCTGCCTCAAACCCCTCTTTTTCTACTATCGGAACTTTAAACAGTTCTAAGAATTCTTTTACTTTTGGTATTTGAGAATAAAGCTCTTCTGGGGCCGGCAGTCTTTTCCCCTTATATTCTTTATACTTTTTATGTCTAAAGGTTGGCTTGGGCAAATCAAAGGTGGCAACAATATAGTTTGGCTTAAAATCTTTAATAGCTTTTATAAAAACCAATAAAAATCCGTAGACAGCGTTCACTATCTCTCCATTTTTCTTTTTTAAAGGAGGTAGGGCATGAAAAGCTCTATGGATAATAGAATTTGAATCTATAATGACTAAATGTTTCTTTTTATCAGACATGGTATTTTAAAGTAATCTTTCTTTTATCTTTTTTTATAAAATCAAATTGTAAGACTATTGCTTCTTTGGGTAATATGTTTTTTATCCTTTCCGCCCATTCTATAGCAACTATATTTTTAGGATCTTTTAAAATATCCTTAACCTCCAAAAGCAGCATTTCTTTTGACCCTTGTATTCTATAACAGTCTATGTGGTAAAAATTGTTATAGTTTTTTTCCTTCACTAATTTAAATCTTTTTAGAATAACAAAAGTTGGACTTAATATTTTTTCTTTGATCCCTAGCCCTTTTGCAAACCCCTGCAAAAAAGTAGTTTTCCCTCCTCCCAAACATCCATTAAGGCTAAAGACTAAAGCTTTCTTTTCAGCTTTGCTCAAAACAATCTCTCTCGCCAGAAATTCTCCTAATTTTTTAGTTTGATTTGCGTTTTTGGTTATGAATATCTTTTTCTTCTCCATGTTGACTTTTAGCTCGTTTTAAGCTATTTTTAATCAAGTAATTTGATTTTACCTCTTTATGCAAGAGAATTCAAAACAATCGGGTAAGGGAATGTTTTTTTCTCCAGAAAAGACTTCTTCGGTTGAAAAGATAAAAAGTGTTTCTGCTTTGCAAGAAGAGATAAAAAAAGCTGTTTCTAAAACCACTAGCGAATTACTGGAAACAATAATCGGAGGAACCATACAAATAAATGCTTCTGACGTTCATATAGAACCCATGAAAGAAGCTGCCAAGATAAGAGTTAGAGTAGATGGAATACTGCGGGATGTTATAGACATAGCTAAAGAAGATTACGAAGAAATACTCTCTAGAATAAAACTTTTATCTGGCATTAAATTAAACATAAATGATCGACCTCAAGACGGCCGATTTAGTATTTTTATGGAGAAGGAAAAAGAAACTCTTCCCATAGAATTAAGAATTTCTACCCTGCCGGCAGAACATGGAGAAGCTATTGTGATTAGAATACTAAATCCAAAATCTTTAATAAGTTTAGAGGATTTGGGTTTAAGAGATGATCTATTAGAAATATTCAAAAAAGAAATTAAAAAACCCAATGGGATGATTATCATTACCGGCCCTACCGGATCTGGCAAGACTACTACTCTTTACGCTTTTTTAAAAGAAATACAAAGGCCTGAAATAAAAATAATAACAATAGAAGACCCTATTGAATATCATTTGAAAGGAATTTCTCAAACCCAAGTAAACCCTGAAAAAGGATATGATTTTGCTTCTGGACTTCAGTCTATTATGAGACAAGATCCTGATGTAATACTTGTCGGAGAAATAAGAGATCCGAAAACAAGTAAAATAGCGATACAGGCTGCTTTAACTGGGCACCTAGTATTTTCCACTCTGCACGCTAACGACGCCTCAGGAACAGTTTCCAGAATGACTAGCTTAGAAGGAGATATAAAAAATATAGGACCAGCCATTAATATAGCTGTAGCCCAAAGATTAGTCAGAAAGGTATGTAAAAAATGTCTTACCTTAAAAACTGTTTCAAAAGAGGAAGCGGCTAAAATAAAAAAAGGGTTGCCAGAAAGCTTTCTCAAAAAATATAAGTTCTCTGCGAAAAGTAAAATTGCGGTTTCTAAAGGATGTAAAGAATGTAATTCTACTGGTTTTGAGGGAAGGGTAGGAATTTTTGAAATTATTTTAGTGGACGAAGAAATGGAAAGATTTATTTTAAAGACCCCATCTATAGCAGATTTAAGAGAAAAGGCTATCGAAAGGGGGATGATTACTATGAAACAAGATGGTTTTGTTAAGATATTGGAAAATGTGACCACCATAGAGGAAGTGGAGAGAGTTGCGGGAGAAGAATAAAAAATTAGCCACAAAACTGGGGGCACTTAGGTATTAGGAACACAAAGTTTAAAGACTTTTTCGAGGAGTAGGTCAGTCGGAACCAAACTATCCGTCTAAAAAAGCTCCAAGCCCCCAGTTTTAAGGCTAATTAACTATTGTAATACAATATGTCTGTTTTGTCAAGAGTAATAGCTTTTTGTTTTATTTTCGTTTGGATAGCGATGCCTACGGTCATTTTCTCTTCCGAAGCAGAAAAAATAGATATTAATACTGCTCCCCTTGAAGATTTGATTAAAATTATTCATTTGGGAGAAATAAGAGCGACAGAATTAATTTCTTTAAGGCCCTTCTCTTCTTTGGATGAACTATCTAGAATAAATGGTATTAGCGAATCAAGGGTTGAAGAGATAAAAGACCAAGGAATAGCTTTTGTTCAAGTAGAAGAACAAGAAAAAGAAAATCTGACCGAAGAAATTTTTCAAGGATACCCAAAAAATATTGTATTCAACGAATTATTGCCATCCCCCGAAGGACCAGATACAGAAAACGAATGGATTGAGTTGTTTAATAAGAATGATTTTGAAGTTGATTTGTCTAACTGGCAGATTATTGATGTCGAAGGGACTACAAAAATATTTACTTTCCCTCTAGGAAAAATTATTGATGCAAAGGGGTATATTGTGCTTTATAGAAGAGAAACGCAAATAACCTTAAACAATAGCAAGGATGGATTAAAATTATTGAACCCTTTGGGAGAAACGATTGATTCCGTAATTTATGAAAATGCTGAAAATAAAAAATCCCTAAGCCTGATTAAAGATTACTGGATATGGAATACGAAGCTAACTCCGGGGGACAAAAACATATATAATGAAGAAAAAAAGATCGTTTTGGAAAACGAAGGGAGCCAAATTAAAAATGTTGAAGATATCAAGACAGTAACGACTAACGTCAAACAATCAAACAATTATACTTTTGTGGCCATGTTGATAGCGTTAATATCTGCCATATCAATATTATTACTTAAAAAGAATGTTAGAATAAATTAGATGTCAGGTCATTCTCATTTTTCAACAATTAAACATAAGAAGGCAGCGACTGATGCGAAGAGAAGTAAAATCTTTTCTAAGGTTTCACGTCTTATTACGATAGCCGCTAGAGAAAAGGGAGTAAATATCGAAACAAACTCAAAATTAAAATTAGCTATAGGACAGGCAAAAGAAGCTAATATGCCATCTGACAACATAGAAAGAGCCATAAAGAAAGGAACGGGAGAAATGGAAGGAGAAAAACTGGAAGAAGTGACCTTTGAAGCTTATGGCCCTGGGGGAACAGCTGTTATCATCGAAGGAATAACCGATAACAAAAATAGAACTCTGGGAGATATAAAACAAATTCTTAGCCAAAAAGGAGGAAAATTGGTGGCAGAAGGAGCTGTAAAATGGATGTTTGAAAGAAAAGGAATCTTGACAATAGATTCTTCTTCTATCTCTGAAGAGAAAGAGGAAACAGAACTCAAAGTTATTGAGGCCGGAGCGGATGATCTGTATTGGAAAGAAGAGTTTTTGGAAGTGAATACAAAACCAGAAAATTTAGAAAAAGTGAAAAAGAGTCTGGAAGACAAAAACATCCCTGTAAGCTCTGCTTTTTTAGGATGGGTGGCTAAAAAAGAGGTTTCTATTGGAGAAAAAGAAAAAGAAGACAACCAAAAGCTTTTTGAAGCTCTGGACGAAAACGATTCTATTCAAGAAATTTATTCTAATGTCGAACTTCCGTAAGGTGGGAAGAAAATAAAAATATGCCCAAAGAATCAGAAATTCGAAAAAAGGCTGTAGAGATATTGGAAAAGAAAGGTTTTGTTTATTGGTATCCAGCTAAGGTTAGATTTAAACAGAATGACATCTTCGGTGTGTTTGACTTAGTTTGCTGGAGAAAAAGAACTACTAAAATCAAATTTTTGCAGTTAACCACTTTAGCTAATCTTTCTACCAGAAGAAAAAAAATAGAGGGATTTATGAAAGAAAACAGACTTCCCCGTAAAGTTTCTGTTGGCATAGAGATCTGGGGCTGGAACCAGCGAAAGAAAGAATTCAAGATAGAGGAGATATAGGCTCAATGGGCGACGAGAACTTCATTCTCATCTTCACCTTCGTCCCGCTGATGAGAAGCTTGGCGCTTGACAGGAATCAAAAAATGAATATAATAGGGATAGAACCAATCGAATAGACACCCATTAATATCGTCTGTTCGAAAAAGGTCGATATCCAGCAGCTCCGCTTAAGGCGGAGCGACGCAGTTAAGAAAGCTAATATAAATATGATTGAAGACAAAGTTTTAAATCCTTTCGTCAGCGATGACGAAGAAGAAACTACAGAAGAGACTCCTGAGAAGGAAACTGAGCCTACGGATCAGGCTGAAGAAGAAACTCCTTCAGAAGACGCTCCTTCGACAGAAGACGCTCCTTCAACAGAAGAGACTCCTTCAGAAGACGCTCCTTCAACAGAAGAGACTCCAACTGAGGAATAAATGTAACTAGCAAAAGAAAGTCCTCTCGAAAGAGGGGTTTTCTTTTATTCGGGGCTTTTTATTTTATCTTTACGAATTTTCTTTTACCCACATTTATCACCATCCCCTTTTTTGTCTCTACGTCTTTATCCCAATCATCCCAGACCATTTTATCAACCCTTACTCCTTTTTGGAGAATTAATTTTTTGGCTTTTGATTTGGAAGAGGCTAAATTTATTTTTACTAATAAATCTAAGATATTTATTCTCCCGGTTATAACAAATTCTTGAATCTCGGAAGGAAGCTTCTTTTCTTCAAACACTTTTTCAAATTCTTTTTTAGCTTTTTCAGCTTCTTTTAAAGAATTGTAAGTTTTGACTATTTCAAAAGCTAATTCTTTTTTAATATTTTTTGGATTAGATTTTCCAGATTGTAAATCCTTTTTATATTGTTTTACTTTTTCTGGAGTTATCTTTGTTAATGTCTCAAAATATGGAATTATTAATTCGTCTGATATGGACATTACTTTCCCAAACTTCTCTTTAGAAGAATCGTCTATCCATATACAGTTTCCTGAACTTTTACTCATTGTCTTTCCGTCTGTGCCTAATATCATAGGACCAATCAAAACAAATTTTTCTTTTTTTCTCATTTTTTGCTGAAGCTCTCTTCCTATCAACATATTGAAGACTTGATCGCTGCCTCCAATTTCCAAATCAACATCCATAAAAACAGAATCGTATCCTTGTAAAATAGGGTACAAGACCTCGTGCATCCAAACAACATTTCCCGATCCCAGTCTTTTTTGAAACATATCTCTTTGAAAAAGTCTGGCCGCAGATATGTTTGAAGATATATTTATAATCTCTTTTAAACCAAGCTTTAACAACCATTCTCCGTTATATTTAATCTTTACATCGGAAAGGTTCAAAACATTCTTAAGCTGCTTTTTCCAATTTTTAATATTCTCTTTTATTTCTTTTCCCAGTTTTTTAGGTCTTGCGGATTCTCTTTGAGATGGGTCTCCAGCCAAAACAGTACCCGTGCCAACCAATAAGATAGCTTCATGCCCCAAATCAGCAAACTCCTGCAGTTTTCTTAAAGGGATTACGTGTCCTAAATGAAGTTTTTTACCAGTGGGATCTACCCCCAAATAAACTCTTATCTTTTTTTTCTGCATCAGGGCCTTTAGCCCTGCTTTGCTAGGTAAAATCTGCTCTACTCTTTGAGTTAAAACTTTGTCTATTTTTGCCGAATTGTCGTTTTTTGTCATGTATTTTAGGTTAATTAAGTTATTTTATCAGAAACTTTTTAAATTGCCAACTAGCCTATTTTTTAGTAAACTTAATATATGCCTCAAAGAAAAAACTATCTCAAAATATTTCAAAGAGACAGAAAAAAAAGTGTCTTCTTTTTTATTGCGAAACTCACAGGCTTGGGAGTTTTAGTTTGTTTATTTTTAGGAACTATTATTTTTATCATAGTTGCCAGAGATCTTCCTAGGCCGGAAAAATTCACAGAAAAACAATTCATTCAATCTACTAAAATATACGACAGAACTGGAGAGGTTCTACTTTATGAAATATATGGAGAAGAAAAAAGAACTATCATCCCTCTGTCTGAAATGTCAGATCATCTGAAGAATGCAATTATAGCGACAGAAGATTCAGGGTTTTACAATCATTTCGGAATAGATGTTAAGGGAATGCTCAGGTCTCTTTTGATAAACCTTCGGATTAAAAGCCCTACCTACGGAGGATCGACTTTAGACCAACAATTAATAAGGTCTACTTTCTTTTCTTTGGAAAAAACGTTTGAAAGAAAGTTTAAAGAAATACTTTTAGCTTTAGAATTAGATAGAAGATATTCTAAAGACCAAATATTGGAATGGTATTTAAACCAAGTCCCCTTTGGCTCTAATTCTTACGGAGTAGAAGCTGCATCTCAAAGTTATTTCCAAAAAAGATCTGCTGATTTATCTATAGAAGAATCCGCTGTTTTAGCCGCCTTGATCCAAGGACCAAGCCGCCTTTCTCCTTATGGAGAGCATAAAGATCTTTTATTAAAAAGGAAAGATTACGTTTTAGACAGAATGGTGGATGAAGGATATTTAGACGAAGAAGAAGCTAAAGAAGCTAAGAATAGGGAAATCGTTTTTAACGAAAAGGCCATCCAAATAAAAGCCCCTTACTTTACTTTGTGGGCTAAACAACAATTGGAAGAAAAATACAGTGAAGACTTTTTAAAAAGAAATGGATTAAAAGTTTATACAACATTAGATTGGGCATTTCAAGAATATGCAGAAACAGCGGCTAAGGAGGGGTTTGAAAGGAATAAAGCTTATCATGCTTATAATGAAGGACTAGTGGCTTTAAACCCGAAAACAGGAGAGGTTTTAGCCATGGTGGTTGGCAACGGAGATTATTATGCAGACTCTTATCCTAAAGATTGTATTTCTGGCGTTGATTGTCTGTTCGATCCTAAATTCAATGTTGTGACAGGAACCAAACAAAATCCGGGGAGACAGCCGGGGTCATCTTTTAAACCGTTTGTTTACGCCACTGCTTTCAAAAATGGCTTTAGCGATGAAACAACAGTGATAGATGAAGAAACTAATTTCGGCATTTGGGGAGAAGAAGAATACATCCCCAAAAACTATGATGACTTATTCAGAGGAGAGGTAACGTTAAGAGAGGCTTTGTCCCAATCTTTAAATGTCCCCTCTGTAAAAGTTTTGCTTGATTTGGCTGGAATAGAAGCTTCTGTAAAGACTGCCCAAGATTTAGGCATATCAACTTTAACCCCTCCTTACGGGCCATCTATTGTTTTGGGAGGATGGGAAGTAAAATTAATAGAAATGGTTTCAGCTTACGGAGTATTCGCCACAGATGGAACAAAAATACAACCATCTGCAATCTTAAAAATAGAAGATAGCTCAGGAAATATTATTGAAGAAAACAAAAAAACACCTAAAAGAGTTTTATCTAGCGATGTAACTAAATTATTGAACGATATTCTTTCGGATAATAATGCCAGAGCCCCAATGTTTGGGTATAATTCCACTCTATATTTCCCCGGGTATCAAGTAGCCGCTAAAACGGGAACCACTCAGGATTATAGAGATACTTGGGCAATAGGATATACTCCCTCTATAGTGGCTGGGGTATGGGTTGGTAATAACAATAACGAATCTATGTCAAAAAAACCCTCCGTGGTAGTGGCCGGGTCAATTTTCCATAGATTTATGGAACAAGCCTTATTAGATCTCCCAATAGAAGAGTTTGAAAAGCCTGTTAAATAAGATTTTTTAACTAGTCTTTATCGGCATTATTAGATAAAGATAACTATCATCTTTTTTAGATCTTAATACCCCAGGTTTTTCTGAGCCACTTAATTCCAGAGTTATTTCTGGATTTTTTTCTTCTCCGAAAACAACGCTTAAAATGCCGTCTAATAAAAATCTGTGGTTGAAGGAAGCTTCGCAACTTTTCCCTTCGGCCTTAACTCTGATTGATCCTTGGTGTTCTCCGATATCAGGATTTTGACTAGAAACACTTAATTCTCCTTTCTTAGGATCAACTTTTATCTTAACCTCATTCACTTTGCTACTAAAAAGGGAGGCTAGTTTAATCTGGCTTATTAATTCTTCCGCTTTAAAAGATACTTTAGTTTCGTGAGATTTTGGGATTATCTCCTGATAATTAGGGTATTCTCCCTCAATAAGCCTGGATATTATCTGGATGTGAGGGTGGTCTGTTTCAGAAAGCAAGCTTTCAAACATTATCTGGTTTGGTGAAAAATAAATAGTTAAGTTATCGTCCCTTTCTCCAAAAATATTAATAATCTCTTTAGCCGTTCTTTGAGGAAGGATCAAAGAATAGGCTTCAGAAAGATCAGAAGTTTGGCCTAAATATAATTTCTTTTCCCCCAGTCTAAAACTATCTGTAGCTGTCATCGTAATCATATCTTTTTGGAAAAGGAAATATACTCCGGAAATTTCCACTTTTGTAGAGGAATAACCAGCGATATCAACAACTTTAGATAAATTTTTACAGAATAATTTTCCGTCTATGGTTAATTTTTCATTTTTGGATATTTGGGGGATAATTGGGAATTCTTCTGCGTCGACACCTTTAATTGTAGTTTGTCTATCTTCACACTCAACTTGGAGATCAGCTTCTTTAACTTTCAAACTAATTTGTTTATTGGGGAGAAAATTTACAAAACTTGATAATAGTTTAGCTGGAACCGTTATTTTTCCTTCTTTTTCAGTTTTTACTAAAGACCACCATTGTATCCCAATTTCCAAGTCAGTAGAAGATAAATTTAAAAAATTCTTTTCGGTTTTAATAAGAATATTATTCAAAATCGGCAAAGTCAAAGATTTATTAGAAATTCTTTCTACAACACTAATACCGTATTTTAATTTATCTTTTAATATTGTTGTTATCATAGTGGATAAGTTATTTTTAAGCTTATTTTCCTTTTAAATTTATAGTGTTAAAAACATCTTATAATCTGTGGGTTTAAAATGTCTCCTGTTTTGGCCACAGGTTATCCAGCGTAAATGCGCTGCTTTATTAACGTTATTTCATTGTTAAGATTCTCGTTATTTTCCAACTCTTTCACTATTTTCCCACAGGCATGTATGACTGTTGTATGGTCTTTTCCTCCGAATTTTCTACCTATAAAAGGATATGAACTTTTTAATTCTTCCCTTAATAAATACATGGCTATTTGTCTTGGTCTTACTATTTCTTTCTTTCTAGAAAAAGATAAAATCTCCTTTTCTTTTAAGTCATAAAATGTAGCCACTGACTCTATTATTTTCCTTGGATTAGCTATTTTACTAGGGGACAACAAAAGGCTTTTTAGTAATAATTTGGCAGCTTCCAAATCAGGATTTTTATTATTTATCCTTTGGTAGGCAACTAGCCTATTAAGGGCTCCTTCAAGCTCTCTAACGTTTCTTTGGATGTTAGAGGCCAGATATTCTAAAACATCATCAGCAAAGCCCAATCCTTTCTCTTGGGATTTAGTTTTTAAAATAGCCATTCTGGTTTCATAGTCTGGATATCCTATGTCTCCAATCATCCCTCCTTCAAATCTGGAACGAAGTCTTTCTTCCAAGGCTGGAATAGCTTTTGGAGGCTTGTCAGAAGACAAGATTATCTGTTTATTATTTTCATAAAGAGTATTAAAAGTATGGAAAAATTCTTCTTGAGTTTTTTCCTTTCCAGCCAAAAACTGGACATCATCTAAAATCAGAACATCTATCGATCTGTATTTTGTTTTAAAAGTCTCAACGTCATGATTTTTAATAGAAGAGACTATACCGGCAGTGAATTTTTCGGCAGGGATATATCTTACTTTTTTCTGTGGGAAATTTTTTATTATTATATTCCCAATAGCTTGAAGTAAATGGGTTTTCCCAAGGCCAACTCCTCCGTAAATAAAAAGAGGATTATATACTAGCCCCGGTTTTTTTCCTACTGCCCAAGCGGCTGCATGAGCTAATTCGTTGGATGGGCCGACAACAAAGCTTTCAAAAGTATATCTAGGGTTGAGATTAGTTTCTTTATCTATTTTAAATTCCTCTATCTCAAGCTGACCAACAGATGATAAAATAGCAGAGCTTTTTTTAGCAATTTTTAATTCTGATTTTCCCAAGATATATTTCACGTCTTTTACTTCCTTATCCAAATTAAATATGATTTTCGCAATAGTTTTTCCGTACTTATTTTCCAGCCATTCTTTAGCGAAAGAGTTGGGGACAGACACTAAAACCTGCCCCTCTTTACAAGAGAGAATTCCAGTGTCTTTAAACCAGGTGGAAAAATTAGCTTGCGAAATATTTAATTGAATTTGAGCAAGTACAGCTTGCCAGAGTTCTTCTTTAGTCATGGGTTAACGACCAAAATTAATGTATCTAATATAATAGCATAAAGTCAAAATAAAGAAAATAAAGCTAAAAGACAATGGTTTGTTGATAAGATGAGGATAATTTGTGGAAAAACTTCAACTCAATGAGCTTCGTTCGTTTCGATTTTGGCTGAGCACATAAAATTTATATATTCAACTCAGTAATTGACGATGGTTATTTTTTTTGATAAGATAATAAAGTGTTATAAAATATATGTCTATAACTTACAACGCAAAAAAGAAAAAAAGAAAAAGAAAGCATGGTTTTCTTAAAAGAATGAGAACAAAGTCGGGGCAAAGCGTTCTTTCTAGAAGGAGAAGCAAAAAAAGAGCAAAGAAAACAGTTTAAAATGGCTTTACAAAACAACCGTCTTCAAAAAAGAAAAGACATTGATTTAGTTTTCAAAAAAGGAAAAACCTTTAAAGAGGAATTATTACTTTTAAAGATTCTTAAGACTAATTTAGACGCTTCCCGATTTGCTTTCGTTATTTCTCAAAAGGTTTCCAAAAAGGCAAACATAAGAAACAAACTTAGAAGAAGATTAAAAGCCATAATCCAAAACCTATTGGAGGAAAAGAAAAACAGATCTAGAGATATTTTAATAATAGCTTTGCCTGGGGCAGAAAAGAAAGAATATAAAGAATTAGAAAGCATGGTTAAAAAAATATTTGGAAAACTCAAACTCATATAATGGTTGAGAAAATTATTTTAAAAATAATAAAATTTTATCAAAAATACGTTTCTGTTAATTTAAGAAAGAATTGCAGGTTTTACCCAAGCTGTTCTGAATACACAGTTTTATCCATAGAAAAACGCGGAGCATTAATGGGAGGGATAAAAGGAATAATTAGAATATTAAAATGCCATCCTTTTAATAAAGGAGGCGTAGATTTGCCATAAACATGGATTTTTTTATACTCGCTTTCAATACGGTTTTATATAAGCCACTTTTCAACGCATTAGTTCTGCTCTACGAGTACATTCCTGGTAAGGATTTCGGAGTAGCTGTTATAATTTTAACCTTGATAATAAGGTTTTTATTATATCCTTTAATGATGAAGTCTATAAAGTCCCAGAAGATAATGTCAGAACTTCAGCCGAAATTAAAGGAAATACAGAACAAATATAAAGACGATAAGGAAAAACAAACTAGGGAAATGATGGATCTTTATAAAAGGGAAAAGTTCAATCCTTTTGGAGGATGTCTTCCTTTGTTGCTTCAATTACCGATATTAATTGCTCTTTATAGGGTTTTTTGGAAGGGATTAAGCGAAGGATCAATGGATAAATTATATTCTTTTGTCCCCAATCCAGGAATTATAGATCCAATGTTTTTAGGAGTAATAAATTTATCAGAATCTAATTTTGTTCTAGCTATAATTGCAGGAATAGCTCAGTTTTTCCAAACAAAAACAATGACGGGGCAAAGTAAAAAAGATGATGGCAAGGGACAGTTTGCTAATATGATGCAAAAACAAATGCTTTATTTCTTTCCGATAATTACTGTAATAATTCTTTTAAGAATGCCAGCAGCCATAGGTCTTTATTGGATAGTAACGGCTTTATTCTCTGTCTGGCAGCAACACATAGTGTTTAAAAAGAAGGGCGAAGAGAATAAGCCATCTTCTTCCCCCTCGCTTCCATAAATGGAAACTCGGCATATGAACTCAAAACAGCTTAATACAATTAAAGAAACAGTAAAGGAGTTTTTTGAGAAAACCACTTTTGAAACAGAAGTAGAGGTTTTGCCGGAAAAAGAAAAAACTGTTCCTATTAGATTAAAAGTCCAAGAGCCCCAAATCCTTATTGGAGAAGGCGGTCAAACTTTAGCGGAAATACAACATTTGTTAAAAGCTATATTAAAAAGAAAGATAGAGGAAGATTTCTATATTAATTTAGATATAAATGGATACAAAGAAAGGAAAGAAGATTATTTAAGAGAAATGACTCGTTCCATTGCCGATGAAGTGATTTTGACCAAACAAGAAAAAGAACTGGCGCCTATGCCAGCCTACGAAAGAAGGATAATACATATGGAACTTTCTACTAGAGAAGGGGTTGAGGCAGAGAGCATCGGGCGAGAGCCGGAAAGAAGGATTATTATAAAGCCAAAAGCTTAAGCCTTAAAAAGAGTTTATCCTGCCAGATTTTCCCTGGCTTTTTTTATTTTCAAAATCTCTTCAGGAGAAGTTGTAATGAATTGGTCTTCGGCGTAAGAAGCCATTACTTTAATAACTACATGTTTTTGCCCTGCAAAAAAGATTCCCTCTCCAACTTCAGCTTGCAGTAATGTCATTTTTTCTCCATCAGTCAGATTAAATGTTTTTTGAACGGTTTCAATAGTTGCCGAACTTTGTTTCATTAATAATTGCAAAGAAGAGTTAGTTATAATCGGTTTTCCGTAGTCTGACTTCATAAAATCATTAACGTCCTGGGTGATAGTCGTGACTCCCAGCCAGTATTTCCTAGCCCTTTTGCATATTCCGTACAAGAAGGATGCGCCGTCATTAGATTGCATAATCCACCAGGCTTCGTCAACAACCAAAATTCTTTTCTTTAATTCTGATCTAACCTTATTCCAGATATATCTCATAATAATGAACATCGCCATGGGCCTTAATTCGTCTTCCATGTCCCTTATTCCGAAAACGACAAAAGAGCTGTCCATTGAGATGTTTGTGTTTTGGTTAAAAAAATTAGAGAAAGTTCCTTTTGTAAATTTCCTAACCCTTTTTACCAGAGAGTCCGCTCCTTCCATACCTTTTAATACTTCTTCAAAATCAGACATTAAGGGAGTTTTTTCTTTCCAAGTAGAAGAATCTGATTCTGGGGTTATGTCTTTGGAAGCATAGGTTTCCGTAAGAGCCCTATCTATAATAGCATCTTCTTCTGGGCTTAATCCTCCAAACATTATCCTCAAAAGTCCTACAAGGTTTATTATGTTTGAACGAAGGATGTCTCCCGGCTTTTCATCTTCTCTCGGCTCTGGTAGATCAAAAGGATTTATATGGTTTTCCGAAGACAAAGACATGCTTAAAAATGATCCCCCAATAGCGTTAGAAAGATTCTGGTATTCGTTTTCAGGGTCTAAAATAATAATATCAACGCCTAGCATCAAAGACCTGAGAATTTCAAGCTTTATTGCGTATGATTTTCCCGAACCGGACTTGGCAAAAACTATAGAATTTGCATTTTCTAAGCTGAATCTATCAAATAAAATAAGGGAGTTATTATGCATATTTATTCCATAAAGAATCCCTTCATTAGAACTTAAGTCAGAAGAAACAAAAGGAAAGGTGCTGGATAAGGCCCCTGTGTCCATGGAGGTGTGAACCATTAATTGATCTAACCCGTAAGGAGAAGTTGAATTAAATCCCTCTTTTTGCTGATATAGGGCAGGTTTAATATATATTAGTCTGGATTCTAGGATTGACCGTAAAGTAACCTCTATATCTTTTAGGTCTTTTTCTTCTTTTCCGTAAGCTGTAAGATATAATCCGAATTTAAACATTCTCTCTTGAGCTGTCTGCAGTCTGTCTCTTAGGCTTTCAATATCTTGGTAGGCTGTTTCCAAAGCAGGATCTCTTACAAGTCCTTTTTCTTCTCTGTCCATTATTTCTGCCTGGACCTCAGTAACTCTTTTTCTTAATTGTCTTAGAACGTTTCCAGTCTCAATAGGATGGATATGAAAGCTAATATCCATTGGAGTGTCCAAATTAATTATCGGAGAGAACCAGGCGGTGCTTAGATATCTGGGGTAAGAAAAAATAAAGAATGACTTAGTGATTCTTTTGCCCAAATTCAAAGATCCTGGTTTTACCATTATTGAAGAGGGGGCAATGATGTCCTTGGCGTCCATTGCCTTTACTTCAAACAGTTTTTCCGGCTCTTCAGCTTTCTTTTTTTTATTTAAAAAAGGTAGTTGCATGTGTTAAGCTATTTAATTATTTCGGGGGGTATTTCTGGATAATAGCCGACTTCCGCTTCTTCTGGATGATGTAAACTCCAGAACAGTTCAATTAATTCAGGTGTGTTTAAGGAGGTGCATTGCAATCCGCATCTCCTTAACCCCAAAACAACAAATTCCACTCTTTGCCAAAGCTGCGATTTTGCTCTCTGGAACTGGTCTTCTGTCGGGGACTGTGTTGTTTTTTCTTTTTTAAAACCAGGAATTTCAATAAGAGTGAAAGGGACAACGGCAAAAAAGGTTTTTGAAAGAATTTGACCTCCGGCAATTAGTTCTTTTATGAATTTTTGGTATTCAACAGTTTGGACTTTTAGCAATTCATTCTTTTGTTTTTTGGCTATTTCGGAAAGCTTGTCTAGATATCCTGTAATATTAAGCTTTCTGGACTGTATTACGATTTCTAAAGAAAAGTCCAAGGAGTTTAAAAAATTTTGAAATTGATAAATAGTTGCTTCTTGTTCTTCTATAGATTTAAGGGCAAAGTTAAGAGAAGAAACCATAATAACCCCTCTTAGGGATTTATTTTTTAAAAGCACTACTCCTTCTCGAACTTCATCTATTTCTAGAAATTGTTGGGTTGATGCTTGAGGCATTATTTTGTATTGCTTTCTATATGATCTTTAATTTTCTTTAATCGGCTTCCTTCAGTTATTTTCAAAGGCAATTCCTCTTCTTCTTGTTTTTGGACTTTTTTAACTGGTTTTTGGACCCTCATAACAGGGGCTTCTTTCTTTTTCCAAATATACATTTTAGGCATGAGATTAAATTTTAAGAAGCTACTTAAAGTAGAAGGAAGACTTCTTCCATTAACTTTTAAAAAAGACATAGCCAAAGCTCCTCCAAGCAATATAATACAGGCGGCTATAAAAAAGAGGAAGGGGAGCATAAAATAAAGGATAAAACATGCTCCACCAGCCATTCCTATATAGATAAACTGACCAAAAGTAAATGGTCCAATAACCTTAGCTTCGTGTTCTATGAATTGAGGAACTATAAATCTCATATTATTCTATTTGTTCCCTATAAGAATCAGGCCCAGAATCAGTTGTTTTTTCTTTCTCGGGCTTTTCGGAAGATACTTCTTCATTCTCCTTTACCTCTCTTTTTTCCACCCCTTGAGCAGATATTTTATTTATACTATTTATTAATTCTTTTACCGGGTAAAATACAAATCTATTTATTTTTCTGGTTATTCTTTTGGCGACTTCCTTTTTTATCTTTACTTCTTTTTCAATCGTTTCTTGAAAGTCTTCAGGGAGAATTAATCCCATCAAAACTCTACCCGCATAACGAGCCACCTCTGGTATTTGTTCATATTCTAAATCTTCATCAGCACAAATGTTGAAGATGTTCTCGGCCGTTTCTTCCGAAATAGCGGTTTCCTTCAGTTCTTCCGGAAGTTTGTTAAATATTTCTCTAAATTGTTCTTTGGTGTATTCTTTTGGCATATATCTTGACAAAATATAATTTATATGTTATGATTTGTTTATCAAAACGTGTTTATCAAAACGATAGAAAGGAGATGCGGAAATGTTGTTCTTTAAACCATCTAATGCAAGGAAGAGAGGCGACAAAGTTGCTGTTATCGGCAGGAGAGCCAAGGAAGAAAGCTTTTATCTTGAGAGAGAGAAAGCTTTACAAGTTGACCTTAAGACAACGGCCGAGGCAGTTACCAGGCTGCGTAAAGAGGTAGAGGCCTGGTATGCTGGCGATGGCAAAGATCTTATCTCTTCCCCATTCCATGTCAAATATCCGGTTAATCCTGACAAGTAGTTACCCTTTTCTCATAAGTCATCCCCTTAGGGCAGACATAGCGCTGCCCTTTTTCTTTAAAGCAGGACTATTTTTTCAATCTTTTTTGTTTTTGTATGTACTTAAGATTGTCTTTGATATCAGATATTCCCTTCTTATATCCTTCAGCCCTCTTTTCAAAATCAGGCGGTTTGGCTTTCCCCAAAACCTTATATTCGTTTTCTAATTTTTCTAAGTTGATTCTTTGGCTTCTTTCCATTCTTTCCAACTCTTCACGAGGCAGAGTCTCTTTCTCTCGGGCCATTATGTTAGCCAGTTCTGATTCCGCAATAGTGTCTAAATCACCTCCTAATTCTTTTTCTAAGTCTGTCATCCTAAGATCTCCTCCAATTTCCTTGATCTGTCTGCGTTTATCTCTCATTTTTTCCAATATTTTAATATATTCAAGTTGCTCTTCAGCTGTCCTCGCTGGGTTTTCTTTTAACTGTTTATATCTTTCGCTGTACTTTCTTAAATCCTCGATATGTTTGTCTTTTTCTCTTTGTGATTCTTCTGGAGATCTTCTAATGGTTTCCCTCGTTTGCCCGCCCGAGGTTGTAAATTCTTTTTGTTCTTCCGCCGTTCTTCTAAATCCTCTGTTTTTTAAATATGTCCGTCTGCCTTTCTCATATTCGGGCGAGGTCGGAACAATAGGTCTTTCAGCAGATCTTTCTCTTTGAGTCGCTGTTCTGTAAGCAGCATATTGTTCTGGAGCCATTTCTTCAATTCTTTGCCTCTCTCTTTGTCTCTCTCTATTATCCCTGATTTGTAGAAGTAGCCTCTTTCTATCTTCTCCTCCCGCAAGAGGTCTCAATCCTAGATCCTGGGCCGCATTTCCTGTAACATATACTGCTGCCTTCGGGTTATTGTCTTTAAACCATGCTAGCCCTTTTCGCCCAGCCGTTTTATTGAAGTCGTCGGAAAAACTATCGAACTCAATAGCCAATTTCCCAATTTGAGCGCCATCGATATTCTTAAGGATTGATTCTTCTATTAATCCCTGTTTGTCTAACCAAGTCCCTTCTTTAAATTGTTTTAGATCGTCTCCTTTGCTTTTTGCAAAAAGCATTCCTTTAATGTTCCCGTATTTTTCTTTGTCTTTTTCGCTCAATTTAAAGCCCATTGCGGACAGATCATTGTCATCCATTTCATGCATATATCCTCTGGCCAATGTTTCGGCTTGTTTTATTGCTCCGCTGGCATTGGCCTGGGAAGCTAAAGAGGTTATTCTTAATTTATCAATACTTCCATCTTCCTGAAGTAGCTTCTTCCACCCTTTTCCTTTAGAAATTCCACCAGTCAATAACCCCATTTCTTTGCTTGTGTCGCCGCTCCTACGAGCGTTTTTAATCTTTGATAACAAAAGGTTCGGATCATTTATCTTATTTGCTTCTGCCTCAGCTACCGTCATTCCCTTCATATTTTCCTCCGTTAGTGTTGTCCCAGCCACTTTATACCCCAATTCAACTCCTTGACGAGCCCATTTGCCCAGCGTCATCCCCATTTTTTGTCTTCTATTCATTTGTATCGGATTACCGGCCTCTTGGGCTAATTCCATTTTTCTTTCATTCGCTAATTGTTTATTAGCAGCATTTTTCATTTCTCCAATCGTCCCCCTGCCCATGGGCATAAGCCCTCTCGTAGCAACCGTACCTGCAATGCCTTTTCCGAAATCAATCAAAGCTTGAGCTCCTTTTGGCATAAAGCTTTTCCCAACAAATAAAAGTACTGCCATATAAATAAAAATGGCAAAGTAATAAACAAGTTGATCTTGTATGTTTGCTAAAGCAAGACCAGGAATGTTTAGAGCTGCTATTCCTTGTGGGGCTAAAAATCTTATTGCTCCAAAGCCCAATGTTAAAAAGAACAAAAAGAAAACCCCCAAGAGAAGCCATTCTAACAATGTTTTATACCATTGAGTCCAAAAGCTTTTTGTTTGGGGAAGAATTAATGCCAAGAAAGCTAATGGAGATAGGATGATTAGTATTTGAATAACAAAAACTCTTGCTGCGAATAAAAATGCAAAAGCAAGAAAGGCTACTGCTAAAAGGAAGAAGAAAATAGCTTGGAGAGCCCAAATAATTATGTTTGGAAGTATAATTGTCGTAAATAAGATTGAGAAAAGGATTTGGAAAAAAGAGGAAGCCATAGGTATGCTCCATGCCGCTCCTAGCGCAGCTATCCAGGCGATTATGCTAACTACGACAGATCCTGCTGATTGGAAGAATACTCCCATAACTGTTGTAAAAAGAGATTCATTTGGTAGGACCGTATTGTAAAGAATTTGAGATATATCAACCAGCATTTTTACAAAGACCCAGCTAAAATTAAGCAAGACTGCCACTCCAAGTAATCTGGGCAAAGCCTTCTTAGCTTGAATATTTTCAATTTTTAAAATAAAACCAAAAGCAATAACCAAGAGTATCAATATTAAAAACATATTAGACAAGCCAACGGTAAAATTCCAACCAGCTTGAGTCATTGGTTCAAGATTTGTCATCCATTGTCCTTGTTGAGAAATAAAGCTTTCTAAAAAATTAGTAGAAAGAGCCAAAAGTCCTAGCCCAACCAAGTAAAAGGATAAAACACTTATTACCGCAGCAAACATCGGTCCAGTTCTTTCGGAAATTCCTTGCAACAGATTATCAAAAATATCAAAAAGACCGACGTCTCCAACTCCAAAAACAGCAGAAACTGGTTCTGGCAATAAAATAGAGAAAACAGCAAAAACTAAAATTAAATATTTGAATTTATTAAGGATATTTTTAAATAGTTTTTTATCTATACAGAATTTTTTCATATTTAAAATGTTTCTATTTCCTTCAGCCTTATGCATCTAATAGGATCTCCTACTTCGTCTGTGGCGGTTCCTCCCCTAAGTATTATTTGTTGTTTGTCTCCTCCGCAACCTCCCCAGAAACCCGTACGAGGATATAACTCTAGATATCCCATACAGCCATCAGGAAGAGCAGGAAGAGACGTAAAAGTAATTGAGCTTCCACCTGCGATATAGATCTCTGCAGAATCTCCAGCCTCAATGGTATATCCTTTAATCAAAACTCTTTCGCACGGAATTATTTCAAAGATAGAGGCAAAGTCTTGTGCGCAGAAGCCATGAAAACATTTATAGTTTTTCCCATATTTTGCTATGCATTCATCGTCAGTATCACAAGCTCCCAATGTTTCTCCGGGAGGTTCAGTGGTTAATGCTTGGAAAGTAGTTAAGTCTGGGTTGATTGTGTTTAAAATGAGCCAAGAAGATAATAAAAGGATTAATCCGAAAAAAGCTGATTTTATTCTTTCCATAGCATTTTTCATAGAAAGAGGATCTCCAAAAGATGTTAGGTATTGGATGCCGGAAATTATCAAAGAAATAAAAACAGCCAGTCCCCCTAGGGAGATTCCCCATTCGTAGAGATATTTTATTAAGTCAGGCAGGGAACTTTTGTCGTTCAGGGGTGTCCCCACAGGTGAATTAGGCCATTCTACCTGTAAAGCTAAAGCCGTGGAATTAATTATAAAAAATCCGAATATCAATAATAGGAATAAGATAATTTTCTTGTTGTTTTTTGTAAGCCCTACCATATTTGAATAATTATACCATTGATTAATTTATTATAGCAAGAAAAAGAGCCTCTAGGGAAGAGGCTCTTGGAGTTGCAAAAGAGAGACAGATAGATGGCTACTGGATGACCGAAGCATCTAATAGAATTATAGTATGCAAGTCATTGTATGAACCATCGTAGCCGTAGCTCGCTCTAATAACAACCGTATCTCCTTTTTCTGCTTTCGTCATCGACATGAAACTTTCATATCCTTCTTCAAGATTGGTTTCAGCACGAACACCTTCGCTGCTGATGGTAACCGTGTATCCGTCAGTTCCCGGTCCCAGGATGATGACGTTAACCATTCTTCCTGTCCATGGGTTGACGTTGCGAGGGTTACGTATGTCTGCATCAGCGATTATTCCGGAAATAGTAATTATATCGCCTTGTTCGTATTTATTTTTCAGCGATTTCTTGATGAATTCCGCAACGGTGACAGGTTTTTCTTTTGGCTGCTCGGTCGTCTTCTCAGTTGGCTGCTCTGCTGGGATCTTCGTTGTAGGCGTATTTTCCGGAGCTATCGCCTTGGCGTTATCCGCGGATGGTTTAGAGCAGGCGGAGAATGGTATGACGAGTAAAGAGATTGCTAGAAAGATCAGTATTAATTTTTTAAACATTTTACCTCCTTTAAACTTTGAAAGCAGAAAAGGATAACTATTATATAAATAACATTTTTTCTTATTTTTGTCAATACCTTAAAAAACGATTGAGTTTAGTATCTCTTCTGCTTCGTTTTTAAACATTTCCCAGTTTGTTTGTGGAGTAGAGAAAATAATCATATAAGTTTTATTCTCAGTAAAAACAATTTTACTTTTTGAATAAAAATTAGGCTCCCCAGTTTTTTCAGATATCATTTCTAAAGAAGTGAAATAGTCTGTTGTTTCTAAAATTTTAATTTCTGTTTTTCCTTCTTGGCTGGCAATATCTTGTTCTATTTCTTTTATAATCTCCTCTAGTTTTTTTTCAGAATCAAATTGTGCCACTGTCAAAAAAGCCAAGCTTTGTGTCTTGGGATCTATCCGTTGGGCAAGAAATAATATTTCAGACTTTGTCAAATCTGCCTTGGCCTGGTCTGGAACAATTGAGAGAATATCACTTACTTCTGTCCAGTCGGCAGGGTATTGCATTTCTAAGAGTCCATCTGAAGATGTCCACTCTAAAAGCCCTTCTTTTTTCGATGTCAAATAGTCATCTAAGTTTGTTTCTGGCATTTCAATCTTTGGCAAATTAATTTCACTTAGAGACTGATTAAAATCTTTGAATCTTTGAAGGCTTAAAAAACTAAGGGATAAGATTGCGATAAATAATATAAAAAAATAAGTTTTGTTGGATATTTTCATATTAAAATTGCCACCATTGTCCAAATATTCCTATTTGGAAACCGACAATCCTTAAGAATAAATTTAATATTGTCCAAGAAAGAAACAATATTCCATACCCGATGCCAGCCGCTTTCCAGATAAGTTTTATTCTAGTTAAAAATAGAGAATCTTGGAATTTAATAGAGAAATAAAACATTAATCCTGTCCCGAGAACAAGTACCCCCAATGCCAATGGACCAAATGTCCATAGAATAAAATCAACAATATTCCTTATTAAAAGAAAAATATGTTTGAATTGACAAGTTTCTCTTTCGTTCCATGACGTTTCTGGGTTGTCTTCATTCCTGCCGCAGGGAACTAATCCTATTGCTTGAGAGGACGCTTCTCCTTTGACAAAAGAGAAATTAATTAATTCACTCCAGTTTCCAGTATCTTGGCAGTTTATATCCATGCAAGGTCTTATTCTCCATTGGTATTTACCCAAGCAAATTAAATTTAACAAATCACTATTAGCTTGTTCGGTTATCGTTTCTGGAATTATGGTTTTGGCGGCACATGCTTGGCTTGTCTCTTCAGAAGATGGTTCTGTAAAGAGTACTTCGTATTGATAGAAGTTTGCCCCCTCTACTCTTTCCCAAGTAATAAATTGTGTTTTCTGGTTAGTAAAGAAGCTTCCATTCTTCTCTGGAGAAAAATGTTCAGGAGGGTTCAGTCTAAAAGTGGTGAAAGACTGAGGAGTGCTGTAATTTCCACATACTCTTCCCTGTTCTCTGGCACAAGTTTTTACTTTCCAGCTATAATCGGTTTCTTGTTTCAGCTCAGGGTAAGCCAATGAAGCAGATGTATTCGTGGTAATAATATCTTTATTTAATCCTTCTCCTTGGGCATTTAAAACATAAGATTTGGCTCCAGGTACTGCCTTCCAATTGAAATTAACAGGGATAGGCACACCAGTTTGGGGCAATGAAGTGAGTTGGGGGGATCCCCCAGTTGTTCTAAAAGACCAAGGCCCTCCCCACGAATCTTCGCATTGCTCTGAATTATAATCAGAACATGGTTGTACTGACCACTCATACACAGTGTTAAGAGAGAGCTGAGGGGAGTCTAACGCTATATTCGCTTCTTTAGTCTTTCCCGAAGGTAGATTTTCTATCTTATAGTTAAAAGAATTGGCTCCGGGGCTACTCCATCTGAGAGATAAGGGCAATCCCACTGGGATTGTCGTATTGTTAGGAGGATTTACTAATATTGTTTCTAGATCCCAATCACCGGTATTGAATCTCCATAACTGGCTATAGTCACTACATTCTTGTCCATCGTCATCTTTGCAGGCGGCCACTTTCCAGGCATAAGTAGTTTGCTTAGTAAAAAAAGACCCGTCATCTAAAAATTCTTCTGGAGGCAAAGACTCTCTCGGAACCGGTATGATTTCTGGATCCAATATTATTGGAAGACATTGTCCACTAGCTTCTAATTGCTCATGGCACAAATCGTTTTCTGAATAATAAATTAAAACTTTATAGGATAATGGTTTATAGTAGATTTCTTCATCAAATACTCTTTCTTCATATATATTAGGATCTTCTATCTCGCACCATTTCAAGCTTTCAATTTCTTCCTGGTTAAGAATATTAGCCATTCCTAGCCCTTCCCAGTCCAAATCATAAGGATTAAACGGTTCTGGGGCTGGATTAGTGGTAAAAGACCAAGTGCTTTCCGGCCCACAACTTTCCCCTTTGGTATCGCAGCAGGCCTTAACATGCCATGTATAAGTTTGATTGGATTTGAAAAAGCAGGAATTGGGGGGCAAAAATTCCGACTTATCTAAAACCGCAGTATGGCTGCTTGTCGTCGCTCCGTTTTCGTCTAATAGTTCGCCTTCAATTTTTAAGACGTATGAACGGACGCATTCTGATTTTTCATAGCATTCTGCGGGAGCATAACAGTTTTGAGGGCAAGTGTCTGAACATCCTTCATGGCAGGTATTGCCTTCTTTCCATCCGCCGATCCATCCTCTGGCATCGTCCCAGTCAAGCTTTACCGGTAATAGGACATTGTCTGGATTTTCGCTTTCTTCCGGGTTACAGAAATCTGTAGGATAATTGGAATTGTTGTAATATCTCGGATTCACAGGTTCATCAATATAGCTGGCATTGCATTTGCATTGAGGCATATTCAATCCCCAGTGGGTGACCGTACACGATCTTACAGCTTCTTGCCAGCTTCCGCATTCTTTGCAGATTTCGGGATTTGTACATTGCGCTCGGCAGGAACCGCAGGAACAGCATGAAGAAGCTGGTCCGCACACGCTTTGGCACTTTTTTATTTGAATGTCTGGTTCTTTGCCGTTTGTACTAGCATTGAACTCTTCCCAGCTACCACTACAACTAAAATTTGTACATCTATCTACACAACAATGGCTTGTACATCCTCCTAATTCATCCCAAGAGCAACACTCCCGTTCACAACAAACTGACCAGCTGCTACCTATGGAAAAACCTTCACCGCAGCCCGTAGTATGGGAAACAGCTTTAGCAGAAGAGGGGAATAAAAAAAACAATCCGAAAAGAAATACGGTAAAAATAAATAGTACCTTGAATTTCATATTAATTCATTCTAAAACTTTTTGTCAGATTTATCCAATTTTCCACCGTTAATGTTTCAGCTCTTCTTTCAGAGTTAACCCCATTTTCCGTTAGCCATCTCTGCACCTTAACTCGGTTAAGTTCCAGTTTTTTGGACAGATTATTCAGCAATTGTTTTCTTGGTTGAGTAAATCCAGCTTTTACTATTTTAAAAAATAAATCCGTATCAATATTTAAATTTTCTTTCTTGGGCATTATTCTTATTATGGCAGAATCTATTTTAGGTTTAGGCCAGAAAGAATCTTTTTTAATGTAAGAAATTATTTTAGCTTCTGCATATAATTGTACGGAAACTGCCAAAAGGCTCATTTTTGGGGGTTTAGCACATATTCTTTGAGCTACCTCTTTTTGTATTATAAATACTATTTGTTTGGGTTTATGTTTAAATTCTAAGAATTTTCTTATAACAGGAGCGGTTAAATAAAAAGGGATATTTCCTACTAAGCTATAATTGATATCTTTGGGATCCCACTTTAAAATGTCTGAATTAATAATCTTTAGATTATCAAACGAAAAACATTCTTTTCCCAATAAATTCACCATATTAGGATCTTTTTCAATGGCTAATACCTTTTTAGCTTTTTTTACTAACTTTCTTGTTAAAATGCCAAAACCAGGACCAACCTCTACAACCGTATCTGTCAATTTAAGCTCCATAGCAGATAAAACCTTATTTATAGCAACGCCATCCACTAAAAAATTCTGACCCAGTCCTTTGGATGGTCGAAGCCCGTGTTTTTGAAGAAATAATTTAACGTTATCTTTTAAGGAAGTCATTATTTTATCATTCTATCATGAATTTCAGCTTGTGGATAAGGGGCTTGACTCCAGTTATGAATAAGATATCCTTAATTAATACAAATGGATAGTTATTTAAAACCCCTTTTTGGGTTGAAGTCTTATTTCCATAAAAACAGGAAGAAAATCAGAGGATCCTTTAAAGATCCCTTTGTTTGTTTTGGGTCCATTGCAATATTAATGTTTATTTTGGTTTCTTTAATTTCCGGACCAATGTCAAATTCCCTGTATAACAAAGGGGATTTTTCTTTAGCTTCTTTAGCTAAAGCAGTGGGAGAAGCAACGGACGAAGATTCTTTCGCTGGATTATTAAAAAGCTCTTGGCCCGATTCCCCGGAATTTTTGGTGCTAGAGGAGAATACCCTTAAAGCATCCACTCCTCCCAGCTCTTTCTCTCCTCAGGTTTTAGGAGCTTTGATTGAGGGGTATGATTA
The DNA here is from genome assembly GCA_043817685.1 of bacterium. Classification (GTDB taxonomy): domain Bacteria; phylum Patescibacteriota; class Minisyncoccia; order Minisyncoccales; family RBG-13-42-11; genus JBAZFF01. The sequence continues at coordinate 63,382 of JBDRGQ010000006.1, forward strand.
CGCAGACACTAAAAAGATAATTACAGAATACGCGATAGAATCAGGAGATAGCCTTTCTTCCATAGCGGCAAAATTCAATATTTCTTTAAACACTCTTTTGTGGGCTAACGAATTAGATAGTAGATCTTTGATCCAGCCAGGACAAAAGATAGTCATTCTTCCCGTTACGGGAGTCTTGCATTATGTTAAGTCAGGAGATACTGTGTCTGCAATAATAGAGAAATACAAAGCGAAAACAGAGGATGTAGTAATTTTTAATAATCTATCTAACGAAGGAGATATATATGCAGGAGATATTTTAATAATTCCAAATGGGACAAAGCCAAAAAATACATACCAATATGCTCCTTCAAACGCTCCTTTGGCAGACAGTTACTTTATTTATCCCATAGCCGCTCCCTATACAATTACCCAAGGATTACATTTTTACAACGCTATTGATTTCAGCCATGGAAAATGCGGAGAAGTTATTTTTGCTGCCGCTGCCGGGGAGGTCTTAAAAGTAAAGATGACTAATTCTACTTCTAAATATGCTCTTAACGGATATGGAAATCACATGACTATAGAGCACCCGAATGGAGTGGTAACCTATTATGGACACATTTCAGCAAGTTTAGTAAGTGTCGGAGATAGGGTCTCTCAAGGACAGCCCATTGCCTTAATGGGAGGAAAACCAGGAACCCCTGGGGCAGGAAGCTCTACAGGATGTCATTTGCATTTCGGAGTGTCCGGAGCCAGAAACCCTTTTGCTAGATAAAAGCCTTTAACTAAAAACCACTTGAGATTAAGTGGCTTTTTAATTGGTAAAAAATTACTTATTTTCGCATTTCATACATAATTTCGCCGAAGGGAACACTTTAAGTCTTTCTTCCGGGACGTCTCCTTCACAGTTTTCACATTTCCCGTAGGTTCCTTTTTCTATTTTTTCTAGAGCCTGGTTTATATCCCTTAACTGGGTTTCTAGGCTGTATTCCACTCCCAGCATGTTTCCGTATTGTTCTACCTGGTCTGCTCCTTTTTCTAAAGCAGCTCCTCCCGTTTCTCCTTCCCAGTTAGGGAATTTGGTATCCCAGTCGTCTTTAAGGTTTTCATCCTTTGTGGCAAAACTTTTTAAATTGTTTTCTATTTCTTTTTTCTCTGTTTCTAATTTTATCTTTAATTCTTCTATAAGTTTCTTGTCCATAGATTAAAATTAATAATTATTTTAATAAACTTATAAAGTCTTCTCTTTCAAAATTCCAAGGATCGTTTTTGCCGCTCAGAGAAACATCTTTATGCTCTAAGATGTTTTCAGTTGGTACATTGTATTCTTTTCTCAAATAAGAAACCAAATCGACCAATTTTTCCAATTGAATTTCGTTTGGAGTTTCTGTGTCAAAATATACCATTTCAATCCCTAAAGAGAAATTATTTATTATGTTTTTTCTGCTTCCGTCTGGCATTTCTCCTCTTCCGGCGTGATAAGCAATGGCATTATCTGGGGCCAATTGATATATAGTTCCGTTCTTATCAATTAAATAATGCGGAGTTACTTTATATAACTTAAATTCTTCAATAATTTTTTCAATACTATAAATATCTCCACCTAAAGCGTTGTAAGCTGAATGAAGAATAATAGTATCTATTATTCTGGGAGTTTGTGGTATATAAAACCCCCAAGTCACCATGTTTTCCAATATTTCTGGTTTGCTTATTGCTTTTGGTTCAATCGTTTCTTCTGTAACTTCTTCTGTGCTTTCTTCTATCGGTTCTGTTGTTTCTTGCGTTTCTTCTGTTTCTGTTGTTTCTTCCATCTCTGTTTGCTCTGCTGGAGTTGTTTCCGGTTTTTGATTTAGTTTAATATTTAAAAACCAATAAAAGAAAAAGATAGCAAGAATTAAAAATAAAACAGATATTACTCTTATCGCTATTTTTTGGAAAGAAGAAGGTTTTTTTAACGGTTTCGGTATTAATTTACCAGTTTCTTCTTGCCCTTCTTTTTTTATTTCATGAATTGGAGGCGGCTGTGAAATTATTGTAGGTTTTGGAACATTTTGTTCTGTCTTTAAATTAGCAAGCTTTTCTCTTTCTTTTTCTGCCTCCCCTTCTCTTAATTTTGAAACATCTTTAGCCATTGTTCTAACTTCTATTCTAGAAAGAAGTTCTTTCTTTTCTTGTACAGGCATTTCCGGAGGTTGTGGCCTTTCTGGCTTAGGAATCACTGGTTCTTGGGGTTGATTTTGAGGCTCTGATTTTATTTCAGGCTTTATCTCCGGTTCTGGCTCTGACTGTGGTTCAGTTTCTGGTTTAATATTTAACCTTTGTTCAGGTCTGGGCCTTGGTTGTGGAGGAACGTTCAAAAGCTCCTCCTCCTCCTTTTTGGGCTCTTCTGCGGGCGATGAGAATGAGCCCTCATCTTTGTTTTCAGTAGGCGATGAATGTTCCGGACTCATCTTCTTCTTTGCTTCCTCTGGAAGCTCAGTTTTTGGTTTTTCATTTTCCTCCATAATAGTTTTTATTATTTTTTAGCTTCTTTGAGCGAAAGGTTTATTCTTCCTTGTTCGTCTATAGATATTACCTTAACAGGGATTATGTCTCCTATCTTTACTATATCTTCAACTTTGTTTACGTGGTAGGTGGCAAGTTGAGAGATATGAACCAATCCTTCTTGTCCGGGCAGAATTTCAACAAAAGCTCCAAAATCCAGAATTCTTTTTACTTTTCCCTGGAATATTTCACCGGCCTTAACTTCTCTGGTTATGTTTTTAATCCATAAAGATGCTTTTTCTCCGGCAGATTCATTCTCCGCAGTAATTAATATTTTTCCTGTGTCTTCTATATCTATTGAAACTCCGCATCCGTCTATAATTTCATTTATTATTTTTCCGCCAGGCCCGATAACTTCTCTGATTTTATCAGGATTAATCTGAAGTACAATAATTCTTGGGGCATAAGGAGATAATTGTTCTCTTGGTTTGTCCAAAGTTTTATTCATTTCGTCCAGAATTTTTATCCTAGTTTTTTTTGCTTGTTCTATGGCTTTTTTTATAATATCTTTTCCTACTCCTTCTATTTTCACATCCATCTGGACAGCAGTAATTCCATCTTTTGTTCCGGCTATTTTAAAGTCCATATCTCCATAATGGTCTTCTGGTCCCTGAATATCAGTTAGAATTTTATAAGCTCCTTTGTAATCTGAGATAAGACCTATGGAGATTCCTGCTACAGGCTTTTTAATTGGGACGCCTGCATCCATTAAAGATAGGATAGAGCTTGATATGGCAGCTTGAGAAGTAGATCCATTAGAAGATAATATTTCAGTTACTATTCTAATAGTATATGGAAATTCATCTTCTTTTGGCAAAACAGGGATTATGGCTTTTTCAGCCAACGTTCCATGCCCTATTTCTCTTCTTCCAGGGCCCCTTAAAGGTTTAACTTCTCCCGAGCAATAAGGAGGAAAGTTATAATGATGCATAAATCTCTTTTTTCCTCTTACCTCCATTCCCTCCACTAATTTTACGTCTCCTGGAGCTCCTAAGGTTAAAACAGATAAGGCTTTTGTTTGCCCTCTAACGAAAAGACCTGAACCATGAGTTCTGGGAAGTAGAGAAACTTCTGTTTCTAGTTTTCTTAATTCATCTAATTTTCTTCCGTCCACTCTTTTATCATTTTCCAATACATTTTTATGGACGAGTCTGTCTATCTCTTGTTCAAAAAAATCTTTTATGTATCCTTTTTTGTCCTCATCAGGATGTTTCTCTTCTACATAAGTGATTAATTCCTCTTTGAGATTATCTACATCTTCCATTCTGTCTTCTTTGTCTTTCTGGTATAAAACGTTTTCTAGTTTATCTCCAAGAAACTCTCTAATTTCTTTTTCCAACTCTTCGTCCAATATTTTTCCGTCAAAAGCAATCTTTTCTTTTCCGACTTTCTTTATTATGTCTTTTTGGAAATTGATAATTTTTTCTAAATGAGATTTTGTTTCTTCAATAGCTTCTGCGAATAAGCCTTCTTCTATATCAAATCCTTCTACTTCCATCATATTAATTAATATCTTGTCTTTTTCATCGTTCCCCAAGTGTCTAGCTAATTCAGACTCCAAACCCGCTACTGTTAAATCAAATTCACTCTCTGTTCTTTCTAAATATGTAGGATTAACTAAAAACTGGCCATCTTTTCTGCCAAGCCTTAAAGAAGCTATAGGCCCCGACCAAGGAATATTAGATATTGATAAAGCTAATGAGGATGCAATTAAGCCTAAGACATCGGGAGCGTTCTCTTGGTCCCAAGAAAGACAGGTAACGATAATCTGAACTTCTTTTTTAAATCCCTTAGGAAAACGAGGCCTTATCGCCCTATCTATGAATCTGGCAGCTAGAATAGCTTCATCCGACGGTTTAGCTTCTCTTCTTAAAAATCTGGAACCCAGTATCTTTCCTGCAGCATAGAATTTTTCTTCGTATTCTACAGTTAAAGGAAAGAAGTCTATTCCCTCTCTCTCTGTTTTTGACATGACTACAGTAGCCATTACCACAGTATCACCGTACTGGATTAAAACATTGCCTGAAGCTTGTTCGGCCAAATCGTTTATTTCTACCTTTAATTCTTTTCCTCCTATCTCTGTTTTAAATGTTTCCTTTTTCATCTTTTTAACAAGTATTTTGATGGATAATCACACAAATCAACAAATTCATCTACTACCTCTTTCAGTTTAGCAGAAGACGATTTTCCAAAGGCTACAACTTCGACTCTTTTGCCTTGGTTTTTTAAAAATTCTACTAATTGGATAAAGTCTCCGTCTCCTGAGCCCAATATAATTACGTCTACGCTAGGAGAGATTCTGATGGCATCTACGGTTATTCCTACGTCCCAGTCAGCCTTTTTCATTCCTCCAAAGAATTCTTGCAGATCTCTGACCCGGGTTTCTATCCCCAATTTGGTTAAGGCTTCAAAAAAGGCTTTTTCTTCTCCGGTCTTAGTTTTGACCACGTACCCAAACGCCCTTATTAGGGTTCTATTTGATACAGCCAATTTTAAAATGGCTCCGAAATTAACACGAGCCTGGTAGAGATTTTTAGCAGAATGATAAAGATTTTGTACGTCTAGCAGAACGGCCACTCTTTGACCGCTGTGTTTTATTTCTCCCATATTACTTTTTCAACCCAACTTTTTTAATCAGGCCGTTGTATCTCCTTGTATCTTCTTTTTTTAAGAAATTCAAAAGACTCTTTCTTTTGGAGACCATTTTCAATAAACCCCTCTTTGAATGAACGTCTTTAGAGTTCTTTTTTAAATGGGAAAGCAATCTTTTGATTTCATCTGTCAATAAGGCTATTTGAACCTCAGGGGATCCGGTGTCGGATTCATGAAGTTTGTACTTTGTTATTAACTTTGTTTTTTCTTCTACGTTTAACATAATTTTTTGTTATTTGTGCCCCCAGCAGGACTCGAACCTGCAACAAACGGATTAAGAGTCCGCTACTCTACCAATTGAGTTATGGGGGCTCATCCTACATTTTACTTTTGTGCCCCCGCAAGGATTCGAACCCAGACTTCGGCGTCCGAAGCGCCGCGTGATATCCATTTCACTACGGGGGCTCGAACATTTTTAAAGTATATCATATTAATTGAAAAAAACAAGTTTTTAAGTTAAGATTATAGAATGTTGCTCCCAAAGGAAGTAAAAACCATAATAGAATCCTTGGAAAAGAAGAAATTTGAAGCTTTTGTGGTTGGGGGGTGCGTTAGAGATATCTTAAGAGGAGAGGATCCTCAAGATTGGGATATTACTACTTCTGCCAAACCAGAACAGGTTAAAAAGATATTCCCCAGGAGTTTTTACGAGAATAAGTTTTTGACCGTAACCGTTCAGACTAAAAGCAAGAAAGAATCTTTAAAAGAGGTAGAAGTTACTACATATAGACAAGAGGCCAAATATACTGATAAAAGACATCCTGATAAAGTTAAGGCAGCTAAAAATCTGAAAGAAGATTTAGCCAGAAGAGACTTTACCGTAAACGCCATTGCTTTGAATATAAAGAAAGAAATAATAGATCCTTTTAATGGACAAAGGGATTTAGAGAATAAAATCATAAAAACAGTAGGATTGTCTAAAGAAAGATTTTCAGAAGATGCTTTAAGGATGATGAGGGCGGTCAGGTTAGCTACTACTTTAGGGGAAGGCTGGGGAATAGAAGAAAATACAGCTAAAGCCATAAGAGCTAATTCTCCGTGGTTAAAAGCCATATCAAAAGAAAGGATAAGGGATGAATTTATGAAAATGATAATGTCAGAAAGAGCAGCTGAAGGAATAGAATTACTAAGAAATTTGGGTCTTTTGAAGAATATAATTCCTGAATTAGAAGAAGGATATAAGGTAGGGCAAAACAAGCACCATATATATGAATGCTACGAGCATAGTTTAAGGTCTTTAGATTTTGCAGCTAAAAAAGGATTTAACAAATATGTAAGAATATCAGCCTTGCTGCATGATATAGGGAAACCTAGATCAAAAAGAGGAAGGGGATTAAATTCTACTTTTTACGGACACGAAATAATAGGCGCCAAAATGACTACCCAAATATTGGACAGATTAAGATTTTCCAAAAAAGATATAGAAAAGATAGTTAAATTAGTCAGATATCATTTGTTTTACTATAATGTTGGAGAAGTAACAGAAAGTTCTGTCAGAAGGTTAGTCAGACAAGTAGGACCGGAAAACATGGAAGAATTGTTGCAAGTAAGAATGGCAGACAGAATAGGGTCAGGAGCTCCAAAAGCAGAACCATATAAATTAAGACATTTAAAATATTTGATAGACAGAGTTTCCCAAGACCCGATATCGGTAAAAATGCTAAAGGTTTCTGGAAATGATTTAATAAAGATTTTAAAAATAGAACCAGGTCGGAAAGTAGGACAGATACT
>JBDRGQ010000007.1:0-25585 GCA_043817685.1 bacterium
GAAATAAATTATACAGCCATAGATTTATTTACTTGTGGAGATAAATCTCATCCAGAAAAAGCTTTAGGATTTTTAAGGCAGGAATTAAAGCCAGAAAGAGTTGAAATAAAACAAATCAAAAGAGGAAAAATATCAATTTAATTATTTAAATGTTAAACATTAAAGATAAAAATCGAAAAAAAGTTTTTGGTCAAGAACTAATGATGAATCTTTATGGGTGTGACCTTGAAGTTATGTGTTCTAGGAAAAAAATGCAGGAATTTTGTGAAAAAGTATGTAAAATAATAAATATAACCCCAGTTGGTAGGGCCATTATTAAAAATACAGGGACGGGAGACATTAAAGGGTATTCTGTTTGTCAATTTTTAGTGACAAGTACAATAGTTATTCATACTTGTGATCCAATACTAGAAACCTACATTAATATTTTTTCTTGTCGTCTTTTTAAAAATAAAGAGGCAGTAGAATTTACTAAGAAATTTTTTAAACCTAAAAAAATTAAAAAATTATCTTTGTTTCGTTAATAACCGAGCTTATGAAATAAGCGAAGGTGAAGATGAAATTTATTTTCATCGCTATAATTAATAAATCTTAGATTTATTTCTATGAAAAAAAAATATTCTTGTTTTAAAAAAAGCCAATGGTATATTGAAGACCTTAATGTCCCATTTGACGTTTCTAATTTATTAATAGGTCTTAAGATAAAAAAGAGGCTTTATTCTGGAAAGTCTGCTTTCCAAAAGATTGAATTTCTTGATGTACATTATTATGGAAAAATTTTGGCACTTGATGGTATAGTGCAAACTTCAGAAAAAGACGAATTCATTTATCATGAAATGATTTGTCATCCTCCAATGTTTTTACATAAAAACCCGAAAAAAGTTCTAATTATTGGTGGAGGAGATGGAGGAGCTTTAGAAGAAATCTTAAAACATAAGGTAGAAGAAGTTGTTATGGTTGAAATAGATAAGAAAGTTGTTGATTTGTCTAAAAAATATCTTCTTTCAATATCAAAAAATGCTTTTAAAGATAAAAGAGCAAAACTTATAATAGGTGATGGCAAGGATTTTATAGAAAAACATGTTAATGCTTTTGATGTTATAATTTTAGATTTGTCTGATCCAGGAGGACCGGCGAAAGAATTAATGTCTTTAAACTTTTATAAAAATGTAAAAAAGTGTTTGAGAAAAGATGGAATAGTGTCTATTCAGTCAGGATCTTTTAGTTATCAATCTAAAATGCTAAAAACAATTTTCGAAAGAATAAAAAGAATTTTTTCTTCAGCAGAAATTAGAAAATTAGTTGTTCCCGTTTATAATGCTGGTGTATTCAGTTTTATTATTGGAGCTAAGGGTGATATTGGAAAAGTGACGAAAAAAGATATAGAGCAAAAACTAAAAAAAGCTAAAATGGATTTGAATTATTATGATTCTGAAATACATTTTACTTCTAAGGTTTTGCCAAAATATTTAAAGGAAATATTATAAGGTTCTAATAATTTAGGATTGGGCAGTATTTTTAATAAGAATAGGGGTGATAATACTGTTTTAGGTACACACTTTTGGCGGATTTTTAACTTGATAATTCGACCATTTCATTTGGCGTTTTACCTTCTAATCCGCAGTGCATTGTGTTGTTGTACTCTACATTCCATAATCTTAATTTATATTTTAAATCCTCAACATCTTTAAACTCATACCTCTCATAAAACTTTTCTTGATCTGTTCTATGGCTTCTCTCCACTTTACCATTCTGAGCAGGTTTGCCAGGATCTATTAAATAGTGGATCATATTAAGTTTCTGACACAATATATCAAACGCATGCAATTTAGGATTTAATGGATCAGTAGATTTATTATATCCTGTATATCTATTGGTAAAACAAGAACCATTATCAGTCTTTATAGATCTTATTCTAAAAGGAGCTTTCTCTATTAATCTTTCCAAGAAGCTAACAGCTTCACTATTCCCCATATTCTCATATATCTTAAGATATCTCCACCTACTAGAGCAGTCTATAGCTGTAAATTGGTAATACTGCCTTTCTCCTACTAAACTAGGAACATATTTTACATCTATTTCTACTAACTCTCCTTTTCCCAGAGGAACTCTGATATATTTCCATTTGATCTTCCTAGTTCTATATTTTCTAATTAACCCTTCTGTTTTCAGTATTTTACCTATCGTTCTCTCATGAATATTTATTCCCTCTTTTTTCAGTTTCCATTTAAGTTGTAAAGCACATTCTTTCTTTTCTTTTCTTAATTCCAACACCCTTTCTTTTATTCTGACAGGCGTTTCCTTGGGGTTTGTCTTGGCCCTAGTGGATTTTGGAATTAATCCCAGATCACCTTGTTTCTTGTATCTAGTTAACCATCTCTCTAGGCTCCTTTTACTATAAGGACAAACTATAGCTATGTCTTTTAACCTCATCTCTCTTCTGTATATAGGTAATATCCACCTTAACCTCTCTTCTACTATTGTTTTTGACATATTAACACACATATACCAAGACAATAAACTATCTTGGTAAAAACCGCCATATGTGTGTACACATTACCATACTCCCTTTCTTTTTTGCCTTAAAAGTTGTAAAATATAAAAGTTATGTCAATAGTAAACAAGATTTTTGGCGATGCCAACGAAAAATACATAGGTAAGTTAAAGCCAACTATAGAAAAAATAAACTCTCTTGAGCAGGAATTTGAGAGTTTTTCTAATGATAAGTTAAAAGAAAAGACAGAAGAGTTGAAAGGAAGATTGAAAAACGGAGAATTTTTGGACGATATTTTGTCTGAAGCTTTTGCTTTAGTCGTTGAATCTGCCAAAAGAAATATAAAACAAAAACATTTTAATGCTCAACTTATTGGCGGAATTATTCTTCATCAAGGGAAAATAGCTGAAATGAGAACTGGAGAAGGTAAAACTTTAGCTTCCACTTTACCTGTATACTTAAACGCTTTAGAGGAGAAAGGAGCTCACGTTATAACAGTGAATGATTATTTAGCCAAAAGAGATGCTGTTTGGATGGGTCAAATTTATAACTTATTAGGTCTTTCTATCTCTTGTATAGTACATGACACAGCTTTTATATATGATCCTAGTTATCGGGAAGAAGGCGAAGAAGATAAATCTTCTTCTTCATCCTTCACTGCGACTCGGATAAGCAAAGAATTAGACGAAGAGAGAGACTTGGTGGGAAGTTTTAAAGTGGTAGAGAGCTTTTTAAGGCCTTGTTCTAGAAAAGAAGCTTATGCAGCTGATATTACCTATGGAACTAATAATGAATTTGGATTTGATTACCTAAGAGATAATATGGTTTATGATTTAGAACAAAAAGTTCAAAGAGGTTTTAACTTTGCTATTATTGATGAGATAGATTCTGTTTTAATAGATGAAGCTAGAACTCCTTTGATTATTTCAGCTCCTGATATGGAAAGCTCTAACTACTATAAAGAGTTCTCTACAATTATTCCTAAGCTTGATGTTGAAACAGATTATCAGGTGGATGAGAAGATGAAGACAGTTACTTTGACCGAAGAAGGAGTAAATAAGATAGAAAAGATTTTAGGAATGGAGAATATATATGAAGAAAAAGGAATAAAGTATCTTCATTATATGGAGCAAGCCTTAAGGGCAGAGGTAATGTTTAAAAAAGACAAAGATTATGTTATTAACGAGGGAGAAATTATTATTGTGGATGAATTTACTGGGAGGTTAATGCCTGGTAGAAGGTGGTCTGGAGGATTGCATCAAGCCATAGAAGCAAAAGAAAGAGTTGAAGTAAAACCAGAATCTTTAACTTTAGCTTCTATTACTTTTCAGAATTATTTCAGAATGTATAAAAAATTAGCTGGTATGACGGGAACCGCAGCCACTTCAGCAGAAGAGTTTGACAAGGTTTATAAATTAGAAGTTATAATTGTTCCTACTAATAAAGAAATGATTAGAAAGGACATGTCAGATGTTGTTTATAAAACTCAAGAAGGAAAATTAAAAGCAGTTGTGTCTGAGATTAAAAAAAGACATGAGAAAGGACAACCTGTTTTGGTTGGAACTACTTCAATAGAAAAGAACGAATATTTGGGTAAATTATTAAATATGGAAGGGATTTCACACCAGATATTAAACGCAAAAAACCATGAAAAAGAAGGAGAGATAATAGCTCAAGCAGGTAAAATAGGAGCAGTTACTATAGCTACCAATATGGCTGGAAGGGGTGTGGATATTATTCTTGGAGGAAGTCCGCTGGACGAAAAAGACGCTGAAAAAGTAAAAGAACTTGGTGGATTGCATGTTATAGGCACAGAAAGACACGAAGCTAGAAGAATTGATAACCAGCTTAGAGGAAGAGCTGGTAGACAGGGAGATTCTGGTTCTTCTCAGTTCTATTTATCTTTGGAAGATGATTTGTTAAGAATCTTTGGAGCAGAAAGAATTAAAACGTTAATGAACACTTTAAAGATTCCAGACGACCAACCAATAGAAGTTAAGATGATTTCTGGCGTTATTGAATCTGCCCAAGGAAAGATAGAAGGATTTAATTTTGATATTAGAAAACACGTTTTAGAGTATGATGACGTAATGAATAAGCACAGAGAGGTTATTTATAAAAAAAGGACAGAGATGTTGGAAAAAGCTAAAAAGTCAGAACTTAAACCTTATATTTTAGAAACAATTAAAAAATCTGGGTTAAAAGAAGAAGATTATGCAGCAAAGGAAAAAGAAATAGGAGAAGCAAGAACCAGAGAAGTAGAGAAAGTCGTTGTTTTAAGAATTATAGATATGCTTTGGCTGGAACATCTAGAACAAATGTCCTATCTAAGGGATTCTGTGAGGTTGAGAGCTTATGGCCAAAAAGATCCCTTGCTTGAATATAAGTCCGAAGGGCACAAGCTTTTCCAGAAATTATTGAATCAGATAGATTTAGGAGTAGGGAATACTGTAATGAGAATTAAGATAGAAGAAAAACCCCAGCAACAGTTTGAAGAATTTAAACCCAAACAACAGGAAAAAAATGTTGGCAGGAATGATCCTTGCCCATGTGGGGAAAAAGACCCGGTGTCCGGGAAACCAATTAAATATAAAAAGTGTCATGGAAGATAAAAGTATGGAAATCAAAGCACAGCTAAAAAAATTAGGATATAAGATACGATATGCTCCCGCTAAAGTAATAGGAGCGCATATTGCTTGTTACTATGTTGAATATAAAGGGAAAAGAATTAGGCCACGAGCGGCAATGAAATTAAAAATTCCACTTAACGAAATTTGGATTTCAAATAAGTATAAAGCCAAAGCAGAAAAAATACTAGATCATGAATTATGCGAGATAGAATATAGATGGAAAGGATATAGTGGTAAGCTCGCGCACAAGAAAGCCCAAAAAGATGATTCCCGTGGCAGGTTATTAAAATAATAGAAGTGTCATGGAAAATAGGAAGATGGAACACTTAGCAATAATGAAAAAATCTTGGAGGTTAACGGAAAAAATTCTGAGCGGCCAGAAAAAGATTGAATCACGCTGGTATTCGGTAAAATACAGACCTTGGGATAACATCAAAAAGGGTGAAATTATTTATTTCAAAGACTCAGGAGAACCAGTGAGAATAAAGGCGGAAGTCAGCAATGTTGTGCAATTTACTGATTTGACTCCAAATAGAGTGAAAGAAATATTAGATGAATACGGTAAAGATGATGGGATAGAGAAAGAAAAGATTCCTGAATTTTTTGAGAGGTTCAAAGATAAGAAATATTGCATTCTTATATTCCTAAAAAACCCTACCGACATAGATCCATTTGAAATAAATAAAAAAGGATTTGGCAATATGTCAGCTTGGATAACGGTTAAAAGCATCAAAGAAGTAATATTATGAAGATAACAAAAAGAAAAAGTTTATTTAAGGGTAAATTTTTAGAGGTGATAAATAAGGAAATTTTGACCGATAACGGAAAAAAATACTTTTGGGAGTGCGTTAAAAAGACAGATGTGTCATTCATGTTTCCATTAACAAAAAAGAAAGAAGTCATTTTAGAAAAAATATACAAATATCCTTTAGAATCTTTCATTATATCAATGCCTGCAGGAATGATAGACAAAAAAGAATCTTTCAAAACGTGTGCTAAAAGGGAACTATTTGAGGAAACTGGATATAAGGCTAAAAAAATGATTCCTATTTTTAAATTTCCTATAAATCCCGGACTTAGCGTTCAAAAAGGAGTTCTTTTCTTTGCTCCCGATGTAAGATATGTTGGAGGGAATGCTTTGGAAGATTTAGAAATAATGGAGATATTAAAGATTCCTTTGAAAAAATTACCTAAACTTCTTTTCAATCCTCCTAAAAAGGTTCAAGTGGATATCAAAATATTTGCTGCTTTAGAAATTCTTAAACAGAAAAAATTAATTTAAGATGTTTTTTCTTCCAATAGGCTGTTTAATATTTGTTCTATTTATACTTTTTCTGCCCATTCTTTTTCTTTTGGGCTATTTCCACGTTATTACTTGGGGGTTTGAAAAGTTAGGTATTTCTTCAGAAGTGACATTAATCTTATTGTTAATGATTCTTTTCGGTTCAGCCATAAACATTCCTTTGGGCAAAAAGAAACTTTTTTATGTTGAAGAATCCAGATTTTTTGGATTATGGAAATCTCCCAAAGTTCAAGCTCAAGGATTCGCTATCAATTTTGGCGGAGCCGTAGTTCCTATTTTACTTTCTTTTTATTTTATTTTTACTATTTGGCAGAACGGATTTAGTTTGCAACCTGTTTTAGCGGCCACCTTATTAATGATAGTTTTAGCTAAGTTTATGGCAAAAGTAGTTCCAGGTGTTGGAATTTCTCTTTCTGCTTTTATTCCTCCCATATTTTCAGCTATTTTTGCCATGGTTTTAGCTCCTGATTATGCTGCAGTTTGCGCGTTTGTGGCTGGAACCATAGGAGTTCTTATTGGGGCTGACATTCTTAATTTAAGAAAAGTTCAAAAACACGGAGGATTTATTTCGATTGGTGGAGCTGGTGTGTTTGATGGTATATTTTTAGTGGGTATTGTTTCAGCTCTTTTAGCAGGATTTTAAAAAAGGTGGAGAATTTCTCCACCTTTCTTGGTTTCTTACTCTTTCTTATTATTGGGGATATATCCATTTTGCCAGTTTGACTATGTAAAGAAGACAGAAAAGGGCGGCTGCGACAATGTAGGCTGTTATGAATGCCCACTCAAACATCTCTTGCCCCTGATAATAAAGAATTATTTCAGTTGGAGCGTAGAGAAGATTTGCCAAGATGGTGCCAGCTACCGCACCTTCCACATATACGTCCTGAATAGATGGAGTCAATCTCGCTGGAACCCAAAAAAAGATAAATAGGAATACCGCGGCAAACAGGCCTCCTGACAAATAGACTAGCCATATATGATTGGGAGGCAGGGTGGCCCATTCCATGTGTCCGGCAGTCAGAGTGTAGTTATAGAAGATTTTACCTGTACCACCGAGAGCATTATTAGTAATGAGATGCCCCGCTTCGTGGACTGCCACTCCGACGCATCCAAACCCCACTACCATAAGAAAAAGAGCAAAAAACCTTTGGATTGCCAGAATCATCCTTCCTTTCATTATTTCCTCCTTCAATCTGAATCCCAGGTATCATTTTTTATATCACTTTTTAGTGAATTTGTCAACTATTAATTGACTTTTAGTAGAAAAAAGGCAATAATAATAAATTATGTCAAAGAAAAAGACCTATTTAGCTGTTTTTTTTATATTGCTTCTAGCCTTTGTGGCTGGAAATTTAGTTTATCCTAAATATCTTAATATTCCTTATTTCCCTGATATTGCTTTTAAATTAGGATTGGATTTGCAGGGTGGAATTCATTTGATTTACGAAGCTGACTTGTCAAGTATTGATACGGCAGATGCTAGCATTTCAATGCAGGGATTAAGAGATGTTATAGAAAGAAGAGTTAATCTTTTTGGAGTACAAGAACCCGTTGTTCAGGTTCAAGAAAATAAAGGTAATTACAGGTTGATAGTAGAGCTGGCCGGTGTTAAAGATCCCAACCAGGCCATTGAGATGATAGGGCAGACCCCCTATTTGGAATTCATGCAGCAAAAAGAAAATTACGATGAGATTAACAAAAATAACCAAGCCATATTGGAACAAGAAGAGCCTGATTACGATGCTATGGAAATTCCTTTTGAAACAACAGAATTAACGGGCAAATATTTGGAAAGTGCAGAGTTGGGATTCGATCAAACCACCGGTATCCCCATTATTCTTCTCCAATTTGATGAAAAGGGAGCAGATTTATTCAAAGAACTTACTGAAAAAAACATCGGCAAGTTTTTACCTATATATATAGATGGATTTCCCGTTTCCTCTCCGGTTGTTCAAGAAACGATTACTGGAGGGAGTGCCCAGATAAGCGGGACATTTACCATAGAAGAGGCTAAATCCTTGGCCAGGAACCTAAATGCGGGAGCCTTACCTGTCCCCATTAATTTGATTTCCCAGCAGTCAGTAGGGCCAACTTTAGGAGCACTATCTTTACAGGAATCTTTAAAAGCCGGAATATACGGATTTCTGATAGTTATAATTTTCATGGTAATATTTTATAGATTGCCGGGCTTATTAGCCTCTTTATCTTTGGGAATTTATATATGTTTAATCCTTTCTTTATTTAAATTAGTCCCAGTTACTCTTACTTTAGCCGGAATAGGAGGATTTATCTTGTCGATTGGAATGGCAGTAGATGCCAATGTCCTTATTTTTTCCAGAATGCGGGAAGAATTGAGAAGCGGAAAGACATTTTCCCAATCTTTAGAAGACGGATTCGTCAGGGCATGGACTTCTATTAGAGACGGGAACTTAACCACCTTGATAGTGGCCGTAATTTTGTTTGGATTTGGCACGAGTTTTATTAAGGGTTTTGCCCTTACTCTAAGTCTGGGAATTGTGGTTAGCATGTTTTCAGCAATTATTATCAGTAAAAACTTTCTCAGGTTATTTGTAAATACGAAATTTGAGAAATTCAAATGGTTATGGCAATAAAGAAATATTTTTTCACTTCAGAATCGGTGGCTGAAGGACATTCTGATAAAATAGAAGAGATATCTAAATATGCAAATCAATTACCTAAAGCATAAAGGATTATATTTTACGATTTCAGGATTACTGATTACAGCTTCCTTGTTTTCTATTTTCTATTTTGGATTGCTACCCGGTATTGATTTTACCGGAGGAAGCATCATGGAAATAGTTTTTATTCAGGAAAGGCCTGAGAATGCTGAAGTTAACGCATTATTAGCGGAGCTTAATTTAGGAGAATTGTATTTACAACCCACCGGAGAAAACGGACTGATTTTAAGAATGCCGGATATTTCAGAAACCACTCATCAATCAATCTTTAATAAGATTGGGGAGAGTTGGGAGATAGAAGAGCTAAGGTTTGAATCAATAGGACCTGTTATAGGGAGAGAACTGAAAGAAAAGACTAAAATGGTTATAGTTATTTCTTTAATAGCTATAGTTTCTTATATTGCTTTGGCTTTCCGCAGATTAACTTTTCCGGCCAAGTCTTGGCAATACGGAATAGCTTCCTTATTCGCTCTATTCCACGATGTCTTAATTCCTTTGGGAGTATTTTCTTTGTTAGGTAAGTTTTACGGAGTCCAAATAACCATACCGGTTATTGTAGCTTTATTAACTGTTTTAGGTTATTCCATTAATAATACTGTTGTTGTTTTTGACAGGATAAGGGAAAATCTTATTAAAAGGGAAGGGAAAGATTATCAAGATACGGTAAATATATCCTTAAACCAGACCCTAAGCCGTTCTGTAAGTACTTCTTTAACCACTTTATTCGTTTTAACTTCAATTTATCTTTTCGGCGGAGAAACCTTAAAGTATTTCTCTCTGGCTATGATTATAGGATTGATAGCTGGTACTTATTCCTCTTTCTTTTTGGTTAGCCCTCTTTTAGTGGTTTGGCTTAAATTTAGGAAGAAGATATATTGACAATTTTTATAAAAAATGCCAAAATATATAATATTAATATTATGATCAAGGATTATTCTAAAATTATATCAGAGTTTTTAAAAGTCCTTCCAGACAAACAAAGAGAAATTATTTCTCGCAGATTTGGTTTAAAAGGGGAAAAGAGAGAAACTCTGGAAGCAATAGGAAAGAGCTTGGGGATTACCAGAGAAAGAGTTCGTCAGATAGAATCAGACGCTTTCTCAAAATTACAGCCACAGGTTAAGAAACAACAGAAAGTTTTTCAATCAATAGAGGGCTATTTAAAGAAATCTGGAGGAGTAAAGATTGAAGAACTCCTTTTTAGTGATTTGGCTACTAATAAAAATCAAATTTTCTTTTTGTTAAGTCTTTTAAAAAGCGTTAAAAGATTCGGAGAGACAGAATCTTTTTATCCTTTTTGGGCTCAGGGAAAAGAATCTTTCATTTTAGCCAAAAAGAATATAGACACTGTTTACGATAAGATTAAGAAATTAAAGAAAATAATGAAATTGGGAGAATTAGCTTCTTTGGTTTCTGTTGATCCAAATACCTTAGCTTCATTTTTAGAAATTTCAAAGAAAATATTAAAAAACTCAGAAGGATTTTATGGGTTGAAAGAATGGCCTGAAATTAATCCAAAAAGAATAAAAGACAAGGCTTATTTAACTTTGAAGAAAAACCAAAAACCTCTTCATTTTACAGAAGTAGCCGGATTAATCCCTGCCTCTTTGCCTCAGACCGTACACAATGAACTTATTAAAGATGCTAGGTTTGTTTTAGTTGGAAGAGGGATATATGCTCTGAACGAATGGGGTTACGAAAAAGGAATCGTTAAGGATGTTATCAAGAGTATTTTGGAAGAAAACAAAAATTCTTTGACTAAAGAACAAATTGTGCAGAAAGTACAGGAAAAAAGACTTGTTAAAGAAAACACTATTTTGCTAAACTTAAGTAATAGGAAATATTTCTTAAGAAATTCTGGAGGTTTCTACAATATAAAAACCAGTTAATTAACATGTTCAAACAAGAATTACTTTTACTCCTACAATACGTTGGAGCGGTATTATCTAATTGGTGGTGGGTTCCTTTGCCTTTTTTACTCTGGAAGCCTTTTTTGTTTTTCTATAAGTTTTGGAGGAATGAAACTTGGTTATTGGCTCAAAAAGCTGTTGTTTTAGAAATAAAATTACCCAGAGACATCGAAAAACCTATTAGGGCTATGGATCATGTTTTAGTTGGCATTCAGGCTGCTGCTTATCATCCTCCTGATTGGTGGGAAATGTGGATAGATGGGCAGGTGCAAATGGGAGTATCTTTTGAAATAGTTTCCATTAATGGAAATGTTCATTTTTATATCAGAGCAGGGGCAAGCTACAGACAAGCTATAGAAGCCAGTGTTTATGCCCAGTATCCCCAAGCAGAAATATCAGAGGTGGATGATTATGTGAAATATGTTCCTCAAAATATCCCTAATAAGGAATGGGATTTATGGGGAACGGATTATAAAATTTTAAAAGACGATCATCTGCCCATTAAAACTTATACTCAGTTTGAAACAGAAATGGAAAAGGAGGAAGAAAGAAAGATTGATCCGATATCAACACTTTTGGAAGCCATGGATAAAGTAGGGCCTGGGACTCAACTTTGGATACAGATAACAACTGAACCATGGGGAGAAGGTAATTTAGCGGCTTGGGTGAAAGAGGGAGAAAAATTTAGAGATAAGATGGCTAGAAGACCTGAAGATAAAAATAGTGAAAAATCAATGATTAGAGAGGGGGCAGAAATTTTGTTAACTGGAAAAGTTGGAGAAGAAACTAAAGTGGAAGAAAGAGACATTATCCCTCCTGAAATGAAGCTAACTCCCGGAGAAAGGGAAATTTTATTTGCTTTGGAAAAGAAAATGTCCAAACCTTGTTTTAGAACTAATATCAGATTTATTTGGTTAGGCAAAAGAGATGTTTGGTTTAAGCCCAACTTCAGATTGGCCTTTTCTTACTTTAGTGGATATAGCACTGTTAATCTCAATGGTATTTTCCCTAACGGAAATACGCTTACTAAAATTCATAAACACTGGTTCCTTCCAATTAATTGGTTAAGACCAAGAAGGCATTATCTGAGATGCAGAAAACTTTTTAGAAATTATATTAGAAGATTTCCTGTTAATTTTCCAAAACCCACCCCTCCAAAAACACTTTTTATAATGAATACAGAAGAAATAGCATCTCTATTTCATTTCCCAAGCAAGGGAGCAGCTCCCGCTCCAAGTGTGTCCAGAATAGAATCAAAGAAAGGAGGAATACCTGCTGGCTTACCAGTGGAAGAGGAATAGAAATATTTATTTTTATATTATGTCAGACATTAATTTTTTTGCCGAAACAACTTTCAGAAACAAACTAAAGAAGTTTGGGATAAAGACGGATGATAGGAGAAGACACATGTACGTTATTGGAAAGACTGGTATGGGGAAAACAGTGGCCATTAAAAACATGGCTATTCAGGACATTCAAGCAGGATACGGAGTAGGATTTGTAGACCCACACGGAGAAGCAGCCCAAGAGCTTTTAGATTACATTCCTTCAGACAGGATAAACGATGTGGTTTATTTTAATCCCGCTGATTTGGAATTTCCTTTAGCTTTTAACATAATGGAAAGCATAGATCCTGAGTATCGTCATTTGGTAGCTTCAGGTTTAATGGGAGTATTCAAAAAGATTTGGCCGGATGTTTGGTCTGCTAGAATGGAATATATTTTGAACAATTGTATTCTAGCTCTTTTAGAATATCCCGGAGCAACTCTTTTGGGGGTTAATAGAATGTTAGCGGATTTGGATTACAGAAAGAAAGTAGTGGACAAGATTACAGATCCTGTTGTTAAATCTTTCTGGGTGAAGGAGTTTGCCAGATATACCCAGAGATACGAAACAGAAGCTACGGCTGCCATCCAAAATAAAATAGGTCAGTTTATTTCAGCTCCTTTAATAAGAAATATTATCGGTCAGGTAAAATCCAATATTAATATGAGAACAATAATGGACGAGAAAAAGATTCTTATCATGGATTTGTCAAAAGGCAGAATAGGGGAGGATAATTCAAGATTATTAGGAGCTTTATTGATTACAAAAATCCAGTTGGCTGCCATGTCCAGAGTGGACATACCGGAAGAAAAAAGAAATGACTTTTTTCTCTATGTGGATGAGTTTCAGAACTTTGCCACAGAATCTTTTACCAATATCCTTTCTGAAGCCAGAAAATACAGATTAGCTCTTATTTTAGGTCATCAATACATAACCCAAATGGAAGAGACTGTTAGGGATGCCGTTTTTGGGAACGTAGGAACTATTATTGCTTTCAGAGTTGGAGCAGAAGATGCTGAATTTTTGGAAAAAGAATTCGCTCCCGAATTTGTTGCTGGAGACCTTGTCAATTTGCCAAAGTACAATATTTATCTTAAGTTAATGATAGACGGAGTTGCTGGTTCTGCTTTTTCAGCTCGAACCCTGCCCCCATTTCCTATGTTGGAAATTTCCAGCAGAGAGAAGATAATAAAAGTTTCCAGAGAAAGATATGGGACTCCAAGAGATATAATAAACGAAAAAATAAGCAAATGGACAGGATTCATGGAAATGAAAGAAGTTCCCAAAGAAGCTCCACAACAGCCTTTGTACGATGCTAAATGCGCTAGTTGTGGGAAATGGACAAAAGTTATTTTCCCACCAGATAGTTCCAGGCCGGTTTACTGCAAAACTTGCCTTAAGAACATAAAGAAAGATAGAGAAGACAGTAAAAGTGAAAAGATGCCCTCAGTTTCTCTGAAAGATGCAACGGATAAAGGAGCGGTATCATTTTCTATAAAAAAAGATGATAATAATGTAAAGCCAAAAAGAAAAGAAGTTAATTTAGAAGAATTAAAAAAGACCCTGGAAGAATCCTTAGCGGATTTACCAGATAACCCTAGAATAGATGAGAACCCTGAAGAAGGCTAATTTAAAAAATAAAAGAATAATTTTAAGGTGCGATTTCAATGTGCCCCTATCAAAGAGAGGGGTTATTTTAGATGATTACAAAATACAAAATACCATTCCTACTATAGAATTTTTAATTTCCGAAGGAGCTAAAGTTATTTTGATGAGCCATTTCGGAAGGCCAAAAGCGAAAGACAATCCCAGGATAAAAGATAAAAAATACAGCTTAAAACCAATAGCGATTTATCTGGAAAAAGCTTTAAAAACTAAAGTCAAATTTATTCCAGATTGTTTAGGAGAAAAAACCAAAAAAGAAGTTTTTGAATTAAAATCTAAAGAAGTGGCTATTTTGGAGAATTTAAGATTCTATAAGGGAGAGGAGGAGAATAAGGAAAAGTTTGCCAAAGAGTTGGCAAGGTTGGGAGAGATATATGTCAATGATGCCTTTGGCGTTTTACACAGAGATCATGCTTCTGTGGTTGGAATAACAAAATATTTACCTTCTTTCGCAGGGCTTTTATTGGAAAAGGAATTGAAAAATTTAAAAAAAATGATGAAGAACCCAGAAAAACCTTTAATAGCTATTGTCGGTGGAGCTAAAGTAGAAACTAAAGCTAAATTAATAAATAAATTGTCTGAAATAGCGGATTTCGTTTTAATTGGAGGTTTAATAGCCAGAGAAATCAAAGAAAAAGACATTTATCTTAATTATCCAAGGAAAATAGTGAGTCCCGTAGATGAGATAAACGGAAAAGATATAGGCGATAAAACAATAACTTTTTTTAGAGAGAAAATATTATCGGCGAAAACAATATTTTTTAATGGAGTTATGGGACAGACAGAGAATAATAAATATAGGAAAGGGACAGAAGCTGTTTTAAAAGCCATAATAAAGAGTGGAGCTTTTTCTGTAGTCGGCGGGGGAGAAACCGTTGAATTTATAGATTCTTTAGGATTAACCTCTAAAATTAGCCATCTCTCTACGGGAGGAGGAGCCATGATAGCTTATTTGGCAGGAGAGAAATTACCAGGCATTCAGGCTTTAGATAGATGGAAATAAAGAACTTAAATAAAGCAGCAAAACGAATATTGAAAGCTGTCGCCGATAAAGAAAGAATTGTTCTTTACGGAGATGCTGATTTAGATGGGGTAAGTTCTGTTATTATTTTAAAAGAGGCTATTAAAAGCATTGGTGGATCTATTTCTGCTGTTTATTTTCCGGAGAGAGAAAAAGAAGGATACGGAATTAATGAATCAGGGTTGAAATATTTAAAGAAATATTCTCCAGCCCTATTGATAGCTATGGATTTGGGAATAGGGAACGTAAAAGAAACTCCCCTAGCTGAAAAGATGGGATTCAGGGTAATAATAATAGATCACCATGAAATATTAAATAAACTTCCCAAAGCTGATATTATTGTTGACCCCAAACAAAAAGGAGACAAATATCCCTTCAAAACTCTGGCCGCAGTCGGCTTGGTATATAGATTAATAGAAAAAATGTTGGGAGAATGTCTTAAAGGAGAACTGAAAAATAGCTTTATGGAATTGACCGCTTTAGCCACTATTGCAGACATGATGCCCAAACAAGCTGATAATAGATATTTTATAGAAGAAGGAATACCTCTTTTAAGAAATTCTTTAAGGCCAGGAATCAAGATATTTTGGGATATAGATTTTTTTAATCAGAATTTAGAATTGAGTAATAAAATTTCAAAAATAATATCAGTATTGAATGTGAGAGATGTGAAGAATGGATTACCTGGCTCTTATAGACTTTTAACCACCCCTTCTTTAAAAGAAGCCGAAGAGATAGTCAGAATTCTTTTTAGAAAGCATAAAGTTAGAAGACAAAAGATAGAGACGATAGTAGAAAAGGTTGAGAAGAGAATATCTAATAAAAACGAAATTATTATTTTTGAAGGAGAAAAAGATTTTGAGTCTATTTCAATAAGCTCTGCTGCCTCGATATTAGTCAGCCAGTATTTAAAACCAGTGTTTCTTTACAAAAAAATGGCAAAAGAAAGTTTGGGGACGGTAAGGAGTCCTAAACAAATAGACAGCGTATCTTTGATGAAGAAATGTTCAAAATTATTAATGACATATGGTGGACATCCACAGGCTTCTGGGTTTAGAATAAAAAATGAAAACTTAGACAAATTTAAAGAATGTTTAATTTCTAATTTAAATAAAATAAAATGAAGAAAATAACCATATATACAGATGGAGGGTCAAGGGGAAATCCCGGAAAAGCAGCGATGGGAGTTGTTTTTTGTAATGAAAAGGGGCAGTGTTTTAAAGAATACGGAGAATATTTAGGAGATGGATTTACTAATAATGAGGCCGAATACCAGGCAGTTATATTCGCTCTTCAGAAATTCAAAGCTTCTTTTGGCAAAAAGATAGCCTTGGGATCTGAGGTGGAGATAAAGTCAGATTCAGAATTAATGATAAGACAGCTGAATGGTAAATATAAAGTTCTTGACTCAAAAATACAGAATTTATTTTTACAGATTTGGAACCTTAAACTTGATTTTAAGAAAGTTAAGTTTACTCGAATAGCCAGAGAAAAGAATAAGGAGGCGGACAGATTAGTGAATGAAGTTCTGGATGGAGAAAGCAGGACTCAAAAACTAATTTAACTCTTTTAAACAAAAAACGCCTTGGTCTAAGGTGTTTTTTGATATCCTAGCAAGCCTATAAGCCGAATTCTGTTGTCGATTTTTTGCGACATGGTGATTATCTATCTTGTTCAGACATTGCTGTCTGAATCTTGCGAACCACTTTTCACAAAAGTTCCAGTTGAATCCAGATCTTTTGATTTGTTCTTGCACCCGATAAGGATTTAGCCGTTTCACCCCTAACATTGCTGTTAAGGCTTATCCCATAAGGATACTTCGATCTTTTCAGATCTCAGCGTCTCTGCTCGCACCTCGCGCATTGCTGCGGACGGCCGTTAGCCGCTATCTGTTTATCCCGATGTAACGGTCGGGAGAGTGTTCGGACTTTCCTCGCGACGTTTTCTATCAAGAAGACGGCGCGCAATCACCCAACTTGCTAGGATATGTTAATTGTACCAGCTATTTCTTTTTTGTCAAACAGGTAAATTTTTGCTAAAATACCAAAACATAACACCTATATTTATGGATTTAATTCCTAATTCTGGGAAAAATTTAATAATTGAAATAAACGGTAAAAAGTTTGCCAGATATCCTGTTAAAACTCACCTAATTACAGTGGAAGATAATATTATGGATGTGGTGGGAAAATACGCTAAACCTCATTTAAAAGAAGGGGATATTTTATTCATCGGGGAAAAAAGCGTGGCCATAACTCAGGGTAGGGTTTATGAAATGGATAAAATAAAGCCAGGAAAATTAGCCAAGTTTTTAGTTAGGTTTGTTACCAAATCTCCTTACGGAATAGGTTTAGGTTCTCCTGAAACCATGCAGTTGGCCGTGGAAGAAGTAGGAGGTTTGAGAATATTATTCGCTGCTTTAATAGCTGCGATTACCAAACCTTTTGGAATAAAAGGAGTTTTTTATATGATAGCCGGCCCTCAAGCTAGAGGTGTGGACGGTCCTGTTGCTTATGCTATTTCTCCATATAATAAACAAGCCAGCAAGATTCCCTTGAAAGCTAATAATATTGCCAAAGAAACAAAAGAAAAGATTGGTTTCCCTGTGGCTATTGTTGATGCTTGCGATATGGGAGCTTGGATTGTCGGCAGAAGTGATGGAGTAAATGAGAAATTATTGTTATCAGCTTTAAAAGATAATCCTTTGGGCCAGACAGATCAGCAAACTCCAATGGGGATATTGAGAGAAATAAAAAATGAAACTATTTAATTTTCAAACAAAAGGAATAACAACAGCTGCTATTATTCTTGGAGCGGCCAGCATAGTTTCTGCTTTTTTGGGTATTTTTAGAGATAGATTATTGGCTGGCAAATTTGGGGCAGGGGATGAGTTAGACGTTTATTATGCTGCTTTCCGTATCCCTGATTTTGTTTCCATGGTTTTAATAATGGGATCTATTTCAGCCGCTTTGATCCCTATTTTTAGCGAATATATAACTAGAAACAACAAAGAAGCCTGGAAATTCCTTTCCAATCTTTTTAATGTGGTTATTGTTGTTTTGATTTTCGTTTGTTTATTATCGGTTATTTTTGCTCCTCAGTTAATAAATATAATAACACCTGGATTTTCAGAAGATAAAAAAGAGTTGGTTGTTATGTTGACTAGAATTATGTTTTTAAGTCCTATTATTCTAGGAACCAGCAATATTATTTCTTCTGTTTTACAGGTATTCAGAAGATTTTTAATAACTTCTTTAAGTCCAATAATGTATAATTTGGGAATTATTATAGGTATTGTTTTGTTTGTTCCTAGGTTGGGAATATCTGGATTAGCCTGGGGAGTTGTTTTGGGGGCAGTTTTACATTTATTAATCCAGATTTCAGTTTTGTTGAAAGTTGGATTTAGATATTACAATATTTTTGATATCTCAGATCCTGGATTAAGAAGAATGATTAAATTAACCATTCCTCGTTCTATAGGGCTAGCAGCCGGGCAGATTAATTTTTTTGTGGTAACAGCAATAGCTTCTACTCTAACTAGTGGAGGTTTGGCTGTTTTCAGTTTGTCTGAGAGTTTGAGTCGTCCTTTCATTATATTAACTGGGATAGCTTTTTCTACGGCAGCTTTTCCTCATTTAACTTTATCTCTTTCTAAAGAAAAGAAAGAAAGATTTTTAGAGATTTTTTCAAAAACATTTAATAAAATTCTTATTTTAATAGTTCCTTTAAGTATTTTATTGTTTATTTTCAGGGAAGAATTGGTTTCTTTTGTTTTTCAGGTAGGGAGATTTGGTTTATTAGAGAGCAGATTAACCGCTGCCTGTTTGGCTATGTTTTGTTTTGGTTTATTTGCTAAAGCCTTGAATTTGTTTATTGTTAGGTCTTTTTACGCTCTTCAGGATACAAGAATTCCGGCTGGAGTAAGCGTTATTAGTATGTTTTTGAATTTATTTCTTTGCATTATATTTGTTTGGTTATTATCTTTTCCGAACCTTTTTCAGAATTTCTGGATAAACTTTCTTTCTTTAGAAAATTTAAATGGGATTGAAATAGTGGGTCTTCCTTTGGCACTATCTGTTTCCGCCATATTTCAATATATTGTTTTAAAATTAATTTTCAGAACCAAGTTAAAAAGATTAAAAGAAAATGGAGAATATTAGAAATTTCGTAATCATAAGCCACGTGGACCACGGAAAATCCACTCTGGCAGACAGATTTTTAGAGATAACCAAAACCATTCCCCCTCAGAAGATGAGGGAGCAGTTTTTGGATTCTATGGATTTGGAAAGGGAAAAAGGGATTACTATTAAAATGCAACCCTGTCGAATGGAATATCAGGGTTATATATTAAATCTTATAGATACTCCAGGCCACGTTGATTTCTCTTACGAGGTTTCCAGAGCTTTAGTAGCTGCAGAGGGAGGTATTTTATTGGTAGATGCCACAAAAGGAATTCAAGCTCAAACACTTTCTAATCTGGAAATGGCCAAAAAAAATAATTTGGTTATAATACCGGCTATTAATAAGATTGATTCTCCTCAAGCTCAGATAGAAGAAACAAAGAAAGATGTGGCCCAATTATTGGGTGTTTCAGAAGAAGAGATATTTTTAATCTCAGCCAAAAGGGGAGACAATATAAAGGAAGTTTTAGAAGCAGTTATTAAAAAAGTTCCCCCTCCGACTGGAAAAGAATCTAATCCTTTTAAAGCTTTGATATTTGATTCTAAGTTTGATTCTTATAAAGGAATCATAGCTTACGTTAGGATTATGGAAGGAAATATTAAATCTGGAGAGAAGTTTAATTTACTCCAAGCAAAAGAAAAAGGAGAGATAAAAGATATAGGATTTTTCAAGCCTCAGCTCTCCAGTTTTTCAGAATTAAAAGCGGGAGAAATAGGGTATATAGCCACTGGAATAAAAGAAACAGGAAAAGTAAGAGTTGGAGATACAATAGTTAAAGATTCTAGCCTTTCACCCTTGCCAGGTTACAGGGAGCCAAAGCCGGTTGTTTTTGCTTCCATTTATCCTGAAAATCCTGATGATTTTGAAGACTTGAAAACTTCTTTGGCTAAATTAAAGTTGAACGATGCATCTTTTACTTTTGAACCAGAGTCAAAAGAATCTTTAGGTAGAGGTTTCCGTTGCGGATTCCTAGGCTCTTTACACGCTGAAATAATATCGGAAAGGTTAAAAAGGGAATTTGGATTAAGTCTTGTTATCTCTTCTCCCTCTGTGGTTTTTAAAGCAGTCAACCAGAAAGACAAAGAATTCTTTATTTATTCTCCATCGGATTGGCCGGATTCAGGATCAGTTAAAGAAATCCAAGAACCTTGGTCAAGGCTGGAATTAATAACTCCTTTGCAATTCATGGGAAGAGTTTTAGAGCTTACAGAAGAACTCGGTGGTAAACAAATTGAAACAAAATACTTTGGGATAGATAAAACTATATTGTTGTACGAGGTTCCTTTAAAGGGGATAATTACTGGTTTCTACGATAATTTAAAAGGAGTTACTCAAGGATTGGCCTCAATGGATTACGAAATAATAGGGTACAAACCCGCTCAATTAGTTAAGTTGGATATATTAATAGCCGGTAGGAAAGAGGAAGCTTTGTCTAAAATAGTCCATAAAGATTCAGCCCACAAAGAAGGAAAGAAAATAGTTGAGAAGCTGAAAAAAACTTTACCTTCTCAACTTTTTTCCGTTGCTCTTCAAGCTGCAGTTGGTGGAGATATAATAGCTAGAGAAACAATAAGAGCTAAAGGAAAAGACGTAATAGCTCCTTTATACGGTGGAGATTACACGAGAAAGAGAAAACTTTTGGAAAAACAGAAGAAAGGAAAGAAAAGATTAAAAGGAAAAGGAAGGATAAATATTCCTTCCAAAGTGTTTTTAGAGATGTTTAAATCGAATTGATTCTGTGTTAGTATTCAAAAGAGCGGAGCTAGAGAAAGCGTCAGCATGCTTAAAACTATCAGAGAAGCTAGAATTATCCAGACTATTTTGAATGACTTTTTTGAATTAAAACTCATAATATCATGATATCAAAAAAAGGAAAAACAAAAAAGGAAATCAATTCTCAGTCGTTATTCTTTCCAGTCATAGTCGGTGTCGTTTTCGTTGGGGTTATGATATTTTTAATAGTTTCTAACATTCGCATAACTCAGAAAAGAACAGATTTAAATAGTCAGATAAGCGAATTACAACGGGAAATATTATTATTGGAAGAAATAAAAATCAAGTATGAAGAAGGATTAATCCAGGCAGAAGAAATAGCCTACTGGGAAGAGAGGCTAAGAGAACAGGGATATAAAAAACCAGGAGAAGAAGCTATAGTTGTTTTGCCTTCAGACGAAACAGAAGATGAAGGAACAGGAAAAAATAAAAGTTTTTGGGATAAATTAAAAGAATTTTTCGGATTCTAGCGCGGGATTAGTATAATGGTAGTACGTGACCTTCCCAAGGTTAGGGCGCCGGTTCGATTCCGGTATCCCGCTTATCAAACAGGTTTGAATAGCGATTAGCCCTCGGAGTAAAAGATCTCAAGTAAATCATTTGTTGGCTGCGAAGATGCCGATGTAGCTTAGTGGCAAAGCAATGGTTTCGTAAACCATGGACGGCAGTTCAATTCTGCCCATCGGCTCAAAAAATTCTGAGGCCGTGGGTTCGAATCCCACTTCTGGCTCCAAGATAATTTCTATTTCTTATTGACAGTCCTTTACTAGGGTCTTTAGTCTTTGGTATAATGGACAGGTAAAGATCAAGTAAAAAATAAAAACAATTATGGAAGAAGTAAAAAAACTTTGTCACGACTGTAAAAAAGAGATAGAAATAGATGGAGATGAGATAAAAAACGGGGTTTTATTGAATTATGAAGAAAATGGGGAGAAAATAAGTGTTTTCAAATGTAAAGAATGCTATGAAAAAAACCCTAGTTTGGCTAATTTCAGGAAGTGTGAGGTTTATTCCAGAATAGTGGGATATTTAAGGCCTGTTCAGCAGTGGAACGAAGGAAAAAGATTGGAGTTTGAAGAAAGAAAAGAATACAAGATATCAAAAGAGACATGAGACAGAAAAAGGAAATATACAAATGCAATATTTGTGGAAACATTGTAGAAATTTTACATGGGGGAGATGGAGAACTGGTTTGCTGCGGCCAGCCCATGGAAAAGATCTCTGAAAAAACTCAAGAAGAAGGATTGGAAAAACATGTTCCAGTTATAGAAAAGACAGAAAATGGAATTAAAGTTAAAGTGGGATCTGTCCCTCATCCAATGGAAGAAAGTCATTATATTGAATGGATAGAAGTTTTGATAGATGGAAAATATTGCAGGAAATTCTTAAATCTAGGAGATGCGCCCGAAGCAGAATTTTGTCTTAAGGGAGAAAAAATATCTGCCAAGGAGTATTGTAACGTTCACGGTCTCTGGATTTCTTAAAATTAATAATTAAAGTTTAAACATTATGTCATTTCAAGTTAACATTCAAAAATCAGCAAAAGAGAATAACTTTTTCAGAAAAGTTCTCTATACCGGAAAACATGCTCAGTTGGTTTTGATGAATCTTGCCCCTGGAGAAGATATAGGAGAAGAGACCCATGAGACTATAGATCAATTATTTTATTTTGTTCAGGGACAAGGAGAATCTATAATTGAGGGAAAGGCAAGTCCTTTTATGGCAGGAGATGTAATTTTTGTTCCAGCTGGAACTCTGCATAATTTTAGAAATATAGGTACAGAAGCTCTAAAACTATTCACTATTTATTCTCCTCCCAACCATCCCGATGGCACTATTCATGAAACCAAAGAAGAGGCTGAGAAAGCAGAATAATAATTGTTAGATCAAAACACTTTCTTTACTAAGAAGGTGTTTTTTGATAGAATTTATAAAGTATGAAAAATATTTCTGAAAGGATAGAAGATTTAAAGAATAAACTCCTCACGCTTGAGGACTGCCTTTGACTTAAAGGAAAAAGAAAAGAAAATAGCTGAGTTGGAGAAAGATAGCCAGAATCCGGATTTTTGGAAGAAACAAGAAGAAGCTGCTGAAAAGAGCCAAGAACTCAATTATTTAAGGGAAGAAGTACGGGAATTCAGTATTTTAAAAGAGGAATTTAACGGGTTTAAGAAACTGGCTAGAGACTCCAAAGAAGAGGAAAGTTTGTCTGAAATACTGGATGATTTAGAGAATAAAATAGGGAAGTGGGAAATACAAATATTCTTATCTGGTAAATACGATAAGGGAAACGCTACATTGTCAATTTATTCTGGAGCAGGAGGTCAAGACGCTCAAGATTGGGCGACAATGATTTTAAGAATGTACGAGAGATATTGTTCTCTTAAAGGATTTCAAGCCAAAACATTACACCAGTCTTTTGGAGAAGCGGGAGGACCAGAAGGAAGGATTGGCACTAAAGCTGTTACTTTAGAGATTAAAGGAAGATACGCATTCGGTTTTCTGAAAAAAGAAACAGGAGTTCATAGACTGGTAAGGCTTTCCCCCTTTTCTGCTAAAGCATTACGTCACACCTCTTTTGCTTTAGTGGAAGTGTTGCCAGATATTTCAAAAGAGGATGAAAAAGGAATTAAAATTAATCCTGAAGATCTAAGAGTTGATACTTATAGGGCTTCAGGTCCCGGAGGACAATACGTTAACAAGAGAGAATCTGCTGTAAGAATAACTCATTTACCAACAGGCGTTGTTGTCTCTTGTCAGTTAGAAAGATTACAGGGGAGCAATAAAAATAAGGCCATGAAGGTTTTATTGGCCAAGCTCCATCAGGCAGAAGAAGAAAAAAAGAACAAAGAATTGAAAAAAGTAAAAGGAGACAATGTTTCTGCCAGCTGGGGAAATCAGATACGTTCGTACGTTTTACATCCCTATAAGATAGTAAAAGATTTAAGAACTGGGGCAGAGACAAAAAATCCCGAAAAAGTGCTGAATGGGGAATTAGATGAATTTATTGAAGCTGAAATAAAAATAAAAAATGATTAATTTTCAAAATATAACTAAAATATATCCTGCTGGACTTACTGCTCTAGATAATATTTCTTTTGAAATTAAACCAAAAGAGTTTATTTCTTTGGTCGGAAAATCAGGAGCAGGAAAAAGCACCCTGTTGAAGCTTTTATTAATGGAAGAAAAACCCACTCAGGGAACTATTTTTTTTAATGATCAGAATCTTGGAGAATTGAAATCAGAAGAAATACCTTATTTAAGAAGAAAAATCGGTTCTGTTTTTCAAGATTATAAATTAATTCCAACTAAGACAACTTATGAGAATATAGCCTATATTTTAGAGGTTATAGGAGCTTCTGATGAAGAAATAAGCAGGGATGTAGCAGAAGTATTAGACATCGTAGGATTGACCACCAGGGCTCATAATTTCCCAGCAGAACTGTCTGGAGGGGAAAAGCAGAGGGTAGCTATTGCCAGGGCCTTAATTCATAGGCCAGAAGTTATTCTGGCGGATGAACCGACCGGAAATCTTGACCCTTATCATACTTTAGAAATTATAAGATTGTTCTTAAAGATTAATGAATTAGGCACTACTGTTATTTTGGCCACTCACAATAAAGATGTTATTAATTCTTTAGGGAAAAGAGTTATAACAATGCAGGCTGGAAAAATAATTAGAGACGAAGAAGTAGGAAGATTCGTATTGTAATATGTTTTTCACTTCATTTAAAAGAATATTTAAATCAGGCTGGAATGGATTTTTCAGAGACGGGGGGATGATAGCTGCCAATGTCTTTGTTTTAATAATGGCGATATCTGTTTTTACCTCATTGTTCCTTTTTAAAAATATCAGTAATTTTATTGTAGATTCCATAGAGGATAAAGTTGATATCTCGGTTTATTTTGAATATGAGGTTTTAGAAGATGAAATATTGGATGTAAAAGAAGAAATTTCAGGAATTCCTGAAGTAAAAGAAGTAAATTACGTGTCAAAAGATGAAGCCTTGGAAAACTTTATTGAAAGACATTCGGACGATGAGACTTTGATGCAATCTTTGGAGGAGGTCGGAGTAAATCCCTTTTTAGCCTCTTTAAATATTAAAGCGTTTGAGTTTAGGCAGTACGAGGAAATATCTTCTTTTTTGAAAGGATCTATTTTTCAGACCAAGATAGAGAAGATAGATTATTATGAAAGGGAACCGGTAATAGAAAGAGTTTTCTCTTTAACTTCAACTTTTTCCAGAATAGGAATTGTTTTATCTGTTATTCTGGCTTTAGTAGCTATTCTGGTGGTGTTTAATACTATAAGACTGGCCATTTACAATTTTAGAGAAGAGATTAGAATACAAAGGTTAGTTGGAGCTTCAAACTGGTTTATCAGAGGTCCATTTTTAGTCCAGGGGGTGATGGCCGGAATGTTCGCAGGGTTAATATGCCTGGCTTTGTTCGGATTAATAACCTGGTTGTTTAATTCCACTATACAAGGGATATTCCCGGGATTAAACGTATTCTCCTTGTTCATATCTAATATATGGTTTATATTGTTTTTACAATTAGGAACAGGAGTTTTACTGGGAAT